>JBEKLW010000410.1:0-3418 GCA_050008815.1 Bryobacteraceae bacterium | reverse complement strand
GTCTCGCACGCCAAGGCGCAGCAACGCGACTATGCCGTGCTCGGCTACCTCAACGTCCGGCCGCGCACGACCTACCTCGGCAAACTGCGCAACCCGAATCCGCGGATGCCGGATTACGCTGACCTGCCGCTCAGCCGGCGGGAATACAACATCAAGAATCGTCCGACAGGTGCTGAAAGCGGAGAGCGGATGCTGGAGACCGGAAAGACCTGAGCCCAGCCATGAACCACGCGGAAACCAGTGCAGCTCCGGTGCCGGCCATCCTCGCCGAGGTGAAGCCGGCCGTTTTGCCGCGGCCGGCGCTGGTCGCGAACCACCGCAGCTTCGCCTGGATCTCCGACAAGATCTGCGGCATCGTCGAGGAACCGACCCCGAAGTGGTGGTGGGCGTGCTTCGCCGTCACGGTCTTCGTGGCTTCGTTCACAGTCGCCGGTCTTACCTATCTGGTCGCCACCGGCGTCGGCGTCTGGGGTCACCGCAACCCGGTCAACTGGGCGTGGGACATCGTCAACTTTGTTTTTTGGATCGGCATCGGCCACGCCGGCACGCTGATCTCCGCCATCCTCTGCCTGCTGCGCCAGAAGTGGCGCACGTCGATCAACCGCGCGGCCGAGGCCATGACGATTTTCGCGGTCATCTGCGCCGGCATCTTCCCGCTCTTCCACGTCGGCCGCATCTGGCTGGCGTGGTATCTCTTTCCGATCCCCAACGCGAACGCCATCTGGCAGAACTTCCGTTCGCCGCTCGAGTGGGACGTGTTCGCGGTTTCGACCTACGGGACGGTTTCGGTGCTGTTCTGGTATGTCGGGATGATCCCTGACCTCGGCCTGCTGCGCGACCGGTTCACTGCGGCCGGCCACCGGCTGCGCGCCTTCCTCTACGGATTGTTCGCCATGGGCTGGCGGGGTTCCAACCGCCACTGGAGCAACTACGAAATGGCGTACCTCATCCTGGCGGGCATCGCGACGCCGCTGGTGCTCTCGGTGCACACCATCGTGTCGTTCGACTTCGCTGTCTCGCTGATCCCGGGCTGGCACACCACGATTTTCCCGCCGTATTTCGTCGCCGGCGCGATCTTTTCGGGCTTCGGCATGGTGCTCACGCTCATTCTGCCGTTGCGCGCCGTGTACAAGCTCGAGGATCTGATCACGCAGCACCACATCGACAACATGTGCAAGATCACCCTGGCGACGGGGTCGATGGTGGGCTACGCCTACCTGATCGAGTTCTTCATCGCGTGGTACAGCGCGAATCCGAATGAAGGCTTCATGTTCGTCAACCGCGCGTTCGGTCCCTACGCCTGGGCCTACTGGGTCATGGTCACCTGCAACGTGATCACGCCGCAGCTCTTCTGGTTCCAGGCCGTGCGCCGCAACACCGCACTGGTCTGGGTGCTCTCGATCTTCGTCAATGTCGGCATGTGGTTCGAGCGCTTTGTGATCATTGCCACCTCGCTGGCGCGCGACTTCCTGCCCTCGAGCTGGGGTTACTACTCGCCGAGCGTCGTCGAGGTTTTCACCTTCTTCGGCACGTTCGGCGTGTTTGCCACGCTTTTTCTCCTGTTCATCCGCTTCCTGCCCCTGATGCCCATGGCCGAGATCAAGGCCATCACGCCGCAGGCCGATGTTCACCGCGGTTCCGGCCACCCCTGAGACACCTCCACCCATGGCAGCGAAAAATTACGGCTTGATTGCCACGTTCGACACCCCCGCGGAGATCTTTCACGCGGCGGAAGCGGTGCGTGACGCCGGCTACAAGTTCTGGGATGTCATCGCACCCTTCCCGATTCACGGCCTGGACCGGGCGATGGGTGTGCGCCGTTCCTTCGTGCCGCGCTTCTCGCTGGCCGGCGGCATTCTCGGCTTCGCCACGGGCATGGTCATGGTCTGGTGGGTCGGCGCGTGGAACTTCAAGCTCACCGTCGGCGGCAAACCGCTGTTCAGCCCGCTCTTCGCCTTTCCGATCTCGTATGAGCTGACCATCCTCTTCACCGCCTTCGCCACGATCATCGGCATGTTCCTGCTCAACCGCCTGCCGATGCACTACCACGCGGTGATGAAGCAGCCGCATTACCAACGCGCGACTGACGACGGGTTCTTCATCGTGATCGAGGCGCGCGACCCGATTTACAGTCTGGCCGCCACCAAGGCGCTGCTGGAGAAGATCGGCGGCCGGGAGATTGCCGAACTGGAAGACTAAGCCATGCGCTACGTTTATTATGTGACCGCCTTCCTCGTGGTGCTGACGATCTCCATCGCCGGCTTCCGCGGCCGGCGGTCGACGCAGCCGCCGGTGGAAGTCTTCCCCGACATGGACCGCCAGGCGAAATACAAGCCGCAGGCCGATTCGAGGTTCTTCGCCGATGGCCGGGCCGACCGCCCGTTGCCCGCCGGCGTTGTGCCGCGCGGCCGCACCGTCGCCTCGGATCCCGATTTTCTCCGCGCCGATGACTTTCTCTATCGTGGCAAAATCCCCCGTGGCGAGTTCGCCCGCGGCTTCCCGCCGCAGCTGGTGATCGACCAGCGGTTCATGACCCGCGGCAAGGAGTGCTACACCATTTACTGTTCCCCTTGTCATGGCGCGCTGGGCGATGGCCAGGGCATCACCAAGGCCTACGGCATGGTGACCACGGCCTCCTACCACGACGATCGCATCCGCCAGATGGCCGAGGGCGAAATTTTCAACACGATCACCAACGGCAAGAACACCATGTTCGCCTATGCCGACAAACTCAGCCCCGGGGACCGCTGGGCGGTCATCGCCTACGTGCGGGCCCTGGAGCGCGCCCGCCTGGGCACGATTAACGACGTGCCGGCCGACCACAAAGCCGACTTGAGCCAATGAACACCCGCGTTGACACCTTCTCCGTCGCCGCCCCGGCCGCCCCGCCGGCCGCGAAAGCCGGGGTCGCGCTGGGCATCGGCCTGGGAGGCATTGCGCTCACTGCCGCCGGGCTGTTCGTGGCCGGGCCCAAGGTGGTCGCGGTGTCCTGGCTGGTGGCCATCGGCTACTGGACGGCCATTGCGCTCGGTATGCTGTTTTTGGTGATCCTCCACCACATGTTCGATGCGAACTGGTCGACCGTCATCCGCCGCCAGTTCGAGCACGGCCTGGCGGCCTTCAAATGGCTGCTCATTCTCTTCCTGCCGTTGCTGCTGGTTTCATGGTTCTACGAACCCGGCCTGGTCTGGAGCTGGATGGATCCCCACGCCTTGATTCCGGGGCACCACGAGAGGGTGGGTGAGGACATCCTCTACCTCAAGAAATCCGGCTATCTCAATCTGGGCTTCTTCACCGTTCGGGCGGTGCTCTATTACGGCATCTGGATCGGGCTCGCCTCGATCCTGCGGCGCAATTCGTTTCGCCAGGACACCGATGGCGACGTCAAGTGGACGCTCTCGAGCCGCAAGTGGTCCGC
>JBEKLW010000041.1:0-10175 GCA_050008815.1 Bryobacteraceae bacterium | reverse complement strand
CCTTCAGCTTCGAGGTGCCGGAAGGCTGGCAGATCAGCGGCGGCCTGCACCGCCTGGCCCCGGTGGACGTCCGCAGCGTCTGGCAGGCGGTCTCGCCCGACGGCATTCGCATTTTCGGCGGCGATGCCGAGCTGCCGCTGTTTACCGAGCCTGACCAGATGCTCGCCATGGGGGGCTTCCGCGAGGGTTCCTGGTATTCGCCCGGTTACGGCATCAACAGGCTGGTCCAGCGCTACCTGCCGGGCGTAGTTTTCGCGCGCGAGTACGTCCGAACCAGGGTCTCCCGGCGCTGCCCCGAACTCGAGATCACCGGGGAACGCGACCGGCCCGACACGGCCGCTGCCCTGAACTCCATCAATCAGCAACCCGGAGCGGGCGGCATCACGGTGCGCCTCTCGGTCGGGGAGGTCACCTTCACCTGCCGCGAGTCCGGCCGGTTGATGCGCGGCTACTACTTCGCGGGCACGCAGCGTACGCAGGTGCCCGGCATGCCGGGCGGGCCCTGGAACGTCGAGCACCTCTTCGGCGTGATCGCTCCGGAAGCGAAGATCGAGCTGGCGCGCGCGGTGGCGGAGCACATTCTGAAGTCGTCCCAGATGAACCCGCAGTGGATGGCCATGCAGCAGAACATCACGGCGGAGACGTCGCGGATCGTCAGCCGCACCAACACCGCAATCTCCAGCATCATCACCAGCACGTATGAGAACCGGCAGACGGTGATGGACGACCTGAGCCGGCGGCGTTCCAACGCCACGCTAGGCGTCGAAGACGTCGTGGACTCGACCACCGGGCGCAGCCTCAAAGTGGAGAGCGGCTCGGACTACTACTGGATCGATCACCGGGGCACGATTGTCGGCACCAATACCGACACGCGCCCGGATCTCGACTTTCGCACCCTGACCCGTCTGCCTTGACAGGCATGGGGGGCTTCGCCGGTGGCCGAGGGTAGATGTTTGTGTTTGGTTATGGCTCGTTCGGGCAAGGATGTGACCGGCGGCGTCTTTCAGCAGCCTGCTTTGAGCCCGGCGTGGGAATGATCTGCAGGAAGCCGGCCAAGCGGCCGGCTTCCTGAAAGGCGGGGAAGCTTCTTCTGTTGCTTTACGTCGCCGCCGTTACGTCTTCCGCCTGGAGCCCCTTGGGACCCTTCTTGACGATGAACTCGACCCGCGCGCCCTCCTCCAGCGTCCGGTAGCCCGGCATGTTGATGGCGCTGAAATGCACAAACACGTCCTCGCCCGACTCCCGTTGGATGAACCCGAAGCCTTTGGAGGCATTAAACCACTTGACAGTACCCTTTTCCTTCATGTTGCTAAACCTTCAAACCTCATCTCTCTACGAATATTGCGACCACTCCAATCCGCCCCGCGCAGTACGCAATTGAACATGAATCCCGCGAGCAGTCAGTTCGGGGGGTTATGGTCAGTACCAGCCAAGGCGAAGATCGTGACGCAATTCGAGTTTATTGTAACACAGCACCCGGCGGAATCCGCGGAGGATGTCAAGCGGCCGGGCCCGCCCTACCGGCGCCGCCGGGGCCTGTAGCGGCAGGGGTCGATCATGATCGACCCCTACAATAATGCCTGGCGCTGCTCGATGATGAGCTTGTCGCCGCTGGTGATGTAGTCGGCCTGCATGCGGATGCGCGGCATCGCGTCGGCGAGCACTTTCTGCGCCAGCGGCGTGCGGTCGGGGTCCCGCTCGGCCTGAACCAGCACCAGGTGCGCCCCCAGCGCATCGCAGGCCATATCCACAAGCCGGCGCGCCATGAGTTCACTGTAGGTCCGGTCGTTCATGTTCTTCAGGAACAGGACGCAGTAAGCCAGCCGCTCGCGGGCCTCCCGCGCCAGCGACGCCAGCTTTATCAGCTCGGCCCGGAAACCCCGCTCGCCGAGCCGGGCCAGGTAGTTGCCCAGCGTGCCGCTGGTGACGCCCACCACCGCGCCCACCACCTGGAGCTGCGTCGTGCCCTCGTAAATGGTAGTGATGCGCGCGTCGCGCGAGAGCCGCTCGACGCTGAACTCCTTCATGTAGCCCGTGCCGCCGTGGATCTGGATGGCGTCGTAGGTCACCTGCACGGCCATCTCGGAGGCATAGGCCTTGGCGATGGGGGTCATGACGGCGGCCTGGGAGGAAACCTCCTTCAGGCGGCTGCGCAGTTCGGCCGCGCCGCCGGCCTCCGACTGGTGTTCGAGCATGCGGCGGGCGTCCACCAGCCGGCTGGCCTCGTAAGCGATCGCGCGCGCCACCTGGATGGAGGCCTTCATGCGCGCCAGCATGTCGTAGACCTGCGGGAAGTCGATGATGGGCTGCTTGAACTGCACGCGCTTGCGGGCGTACTTCAGCGCTTCTTCATAGGCCGCCTGCGCGATGCCGATCGCCTGGCCCGCCACCGCCACTCGCGCGCCGTTCATCAGCGCCATGACGTAGCGAATCAGGCCCAGCCGCCGCTGGCCCACCAGCAGCGCCGGGACCCCGTTGAACTGGAGCTCGCAGGTGGGCGAGCCGTGGATGCCGAGCTTGTTCTCGATGCGGCGGATCACCAGCTCGGGGCACTTCTCGCAAACGAACATCGACAGCCCGCGGCCGTCCAGGCTGCCTTCCTCCGAGCGCGCCAGCACCAGCGAGACGTCGGCGCAGCCATTGGTGATGAACCGCTTCACGCCGTAGAGCTTCCAGCCGCCGTCCGGCTGCAACACGGCCTTCAGGCGGACCGCTTGCAGATCCGAGCCCGCGTCCGGCTCGGTCAGTATCATCGCGCCGCTGACCTTGCCCGAGGCGAACTGCGGCAGGTAGCGGTCCTTGAGCGTGTCGTCGGCGAATTCGTAGATCGTCTCGGCGATGTCCTGGAGGCCGAACAGGTTCATCAGGCTGGCGTCGGCCTGCGACACCATCTCGATGGCCATGCTGTAGAGCAGCCCGGGAAAGTTCAGCCCGCCGTACCGCCGCGGCAGCATGCAGCCCATCAGGCCGGCCTGCGCCAGCGTCTTCATGGCGCGCTCGGTGCCCTGGGCGTACCGCACTTGGCCGTTCTCGAAGTGCGCGCCCTCCCGGTCCACCTCGGCCGCCAGCGGCGCGATCTCCTGGGCAGTAATGGCGCCGGCCATCTCCAGCACCGTCCGGTAACCCGCCAGCGCATCCTCATACGAGGCCGGCGCGTCGTCGTACTGCTCGGCCTGCTTGTAGCCGTCCTCGAGCGAGGCCGTCACGTCCTGGAGGTCCAGGTGGTTGAAGTGCCACTGAATGTCGGCGTTGTCCGTGAAGAAGTTGTCCACGCTGGCCTCCCTACAATTTGCCCTTGAGCGCCTTGATGATGCGCGGGATCACCTCGCGCACGTCGCCCACGATGCCGTAGTGCGCAATCCCGAAAATCGGCGCGCTGGGGTCGCTGTTGATCGCCAGGATCTTCGCCGAGTCCTCCATGCCGGCGCGGTGCTGCACGGCGCCGGAAATGCCGCAGGCGATGTACAGCTTCGGCCGCACGGTGGTGCCGGTCTGGCCCACCTGGTGGTCGTGATGGATGAATCCCGCGTCCACCGCCGCGCGCGAGGCGCCCACGGCCGCTCCCAGCACCGCAGCCAGCTCGTGCACCAGGTGGAAAGTGTCCTTCGAGCCCAGCCCGTAGCCGCCCGAGACGATGACGTTGGCGGCTTTCAGATCCACGCGCCGCGGGTGCGTCTGCCGCTCGAGCACCTTCACCGCCTCGGTCTCGCCGTCGAGCTTCACCGGCACCTCGATGAGCACGCCCGTGCGGCCGTCGGCCGGCTCGGGCACGTGCATCACGCCCTCGCGCACGGTGGCCATCTCGGGCAGCACGTCCGGGCTGACGATGGTGGCGATGATGTTGCCGCCCCAGGCCGGGCGGATCTGGAGCAGCTTCTGCTGGTAGAGGCGGCCACCGGATTCGTAGGTGCCGATCTGGAGGTCGGTGCAATCGGCCGTCAGACCGGTCTTCAACGCCGAGGCGACGCGCGGCGCCAAGTCGCGCCCCGTCGGCGTGGCGCCGTAGAGCACGATCTCCGGCTTCCTCTCCGCCACCAGATCGGTCAGAACCCGCGCGAAGGGCAGCGTGGTGTACCGCGCCAGCCGCTCGTCCTGGGCCGAGTAGACGATGTCCGCGCCGTGGGCGAACAGGGTGCCGGTGAGCGCCTTGGCGCGATCGCCGAGCACCACCGCGGCCAGCTTGACGCCCAGCGTCCCGGCCAGTTCCCTGCCCTTCCCCAGCAGCTCGAGCGAGACCTCGGCGATTCTGCCTGCGTCCACCTCCGCGAAAACCCAGACCTCGCCGTGCTGCGACATATCAGCCGAACGTCCTCTCTTCGACCAGCTCGTTGACCAGCGCGCGGACCCCGTCATCGTCCCCCCGGAACATCTTCAGGTTGAGGCCGGCCAAAACCACGTTCTCGATCTTCTTGACCTTGGTGGGCGAGCCCGAGATGCCGATGCGCGCCAGGTCGGCGCCGATGTCCTCGGCGCCCCAGGTCTCGATGAACAGGCCCCGCGAGCGCAAGCCGGCGACCACCTCATCGACGCTCCGGCCCTGCGCCTTGGCCTCGGCTTCGACTTCGAAGGCCGAACGCGCCCGGCGGTATTTCAGCAGCAGCCGGGCGTTGGGCCAGCGCGGCAGATTCGCCGTTTTGGGCACGGTCATGAGCACCGGCGTGACGGTTTCCACCACCTCGTGCGCGCGGCCCAGGTCGCGGCGGATGCGGAATCTGGCGCCGTCGAACTCCAGCACCTGGCTCGCGTAAGTCACCTGAGCGATGCCCAGTTTTTCGGCCACCTGCGGCCCCACCTGCGCCGTGTCGCCGTCAATGGCCTGGCGCCCGCACAGCACCACGTCGTAGGGCATCAGGTGGGTGGTGATGGCCTGCGCGATGGTGTAGGAGGTGGCCAGCGTGTCGGAAGCCGCGAAGCGGCGGTCGCTGAGCAGAATGACGCGATCGGCGCCCCGGCACAGCGAGTCCTTCAGGATCTCCGCGGCGCGCGGCGGACCCATGGTGATGACGATCACCTCGCCGCCGTAACGTTCCTTCAGCTCCAGCCCCATCTCCAGCGCGTTGACGTCCTCGGGGTTGAAGATGGCGGCCAGCGCGCCGCGATTGACGGTGCCGTCCGGCTTCATGACTTCGCCGGTGACGTTCTTGGTGTCCGGCACCTGCTTGACAAGAACAATGACTCTCAAGGGCATGGTCCCTTCACAAACGGATTTACCGCGACCGAAAAGACCCACCGGTGCACCGTCGGCCAGTGGCGCCCTGCGCCCGCAGCGCGCCCGGCCCCGCGCCCCCTCCGGCCAACTGGGAAAGAGAGCCTAATTTAGCAAGCCGCGGGGACCCAAAGCAACACGACCGACCCCTCCTTCAACACGCTCTCCTTTTTCTCGCTGAAACGTGCTACATTTCAAGGCATTATGGCATCCAGAAGCGTCAACAAGGTCATTCTGATCGGGCACCTGGGCAAGGACGCCGAGACCAAGTTCACGGCTGGCGGCGCCGCCAGAACCACCTTCACCCTGGCCACCAACCGCCGCTGGAAGGACCAGCAGACCGGGGAGTGGAAGGAGGAGACCGACTGGCACAACATCATCGTGTGGCGCCAGGAGAACGTCTCCAACTACTTGACCAAGGGGAAGCAGATCTACGTGGAAGGCCGGCTGCAGACCCGCAACTACGAAGACAAAGACAAGCGGAAGATCTACGTGACGGAGGTCGTCGCCGATGAGATTCTGCTGCTGGGCGGGCGGACCGACGCCGCCGGCGCCGGAGGCGAGCAGCCGTCCGCGGCCTCCGGTCGCGGTCCGCAGCGCGTGCCCGCAGCCGCGGCCCCGGCCGAAGAAGGCCCCGACGCAGAAGCCATCACCGACGACGACGTGCCGTTCTAGCCGCTAGCCGCCGGCCGCCGGGTCCGTTGCCACAGCGGGGCGGACGCCCTCGTCCGCGGCCGGCCCCCGGGCCGGCCCTGGCGTGGTCAGGGGACCCCCGCGCGGACCGGGCCCGCCGCGTCGCTCACTTCTTCCACGGGTTTTCGTCGGCGCTCGGGCCGTAGATGGCAGGCACTGGCACGTCCAGCAGGCGCAAATACACCGACAGTTGCCCGCGGTGGTGATAGAGGTGGTTCAGCAGGATGCTCCGCAGGCAGGCCATCCGCGGCAGTTGCGCCGCCACGACGCCGCCCTTCTTCGCGGTCCAGAGCCTGCCGAGCGATTCGTCGTCGAACTGCGCGAGAGTGCGCTTCGCCTCGGCGAGGCTGGCCTCGAACGCCTGCATCAACTCCGCGTGGGAGGCCGCCGGCTTGAGTTTGTAGTCCTCGGTGAATTCGAACGTGTCGCAGGAAATCATGCGCGCCATGTTGCCGGGCGCCGTAGCGATGTGCGTAGCCAGCAGGCCAAGCGTCATCGACTTCTCGTGCGGCTTCCAGCCGAGCTTGTCCTCGGGCACCCGCTCGAGCACCCGCCGGGTGGCGGCCGATTCCTGCTCCAGTTCCTTGAGAATCGCGTCAATCATTGGCATGTGGTTCCTCCAGTGTTCATTCCAGCAGATCCAGGGCAAGCTGCAGCTCGTTCCGCGCGTGCTCGTCGCCGAGCCGCGCGGTGAGCTCGATGCCCCGCCGGTAGAAGTCCTTCGCCTCCTCGAAGCGGCCCAGCCGCTCCAGCGCCTGCCCGGCGTGATAGTAAGCGTAAGCGTAGTCGGGCTTGAGATCGAGCAGCGCACGGAACTCGGCGACCGCCTCCTGGAAGCGGCCCGCCTTCGAGAACTCCATCGCCAGGCCGTAGCGGGCGAAGCCATCCGAGGGATTCTGCGCCAGGATCTGCCGAAGGGCTTCCAGCCGGTTCGTCATCGGAGTTGGACCGCGCCCGCCCGCGTACCGATGGCCCGCCGAGAGGACCGCGGCAATCTCTATGCTAATATACTCGCCATGGCGTGCCCCTCCTTCTATCCGGTGGAGCGCTTCGCCGTCCGCACCGGCGTTGAGTATACGCCGTGAAACCGAGCTCGAATTCCATGCCCGAGGGAGAGCTACCGCAAGAGAATGCGCCCGCCGAAGGGCGACCGGTGCGCGAGTCGGCGTCGGAATACTCCGAGATCGCCTTGCCGAACGACGCCAACGTCTATGGCTACCTGCTGGGCGGCCGCGTGATGCACCTGGTGGACATGGCCGGGGCGCTGGCCGCGATGCGTCACACGCGCTGTCCCGTGGTGACGGCCTCGGTCGATCACATGAGCTTCCTTCACCCGGTCCACATCGGGCAGCTCATGATCCTGAGATCCTCGGTCAACCGCGTGTTTCGCACGTCGATGGAAGTTGGGGTGAAGGTGCTGGTTGAGGACCTCGTGACCGGCGAGCGCCTGCACACCTCCTCCGCCTATCTGACCTTCGTCGCGATGGATGCGGAGGGCAAGCGGATCCCCGTCGCGCCCGTGATTCCGGAAAGCGAGGAGGAAAAGCGCCGGTACGCGGAAGCAGGGCAGCGCAGGGAACATCGCCTGGCCCTGAAGAACCGGGCGGCCAGGTAGCAGCCAGCCTCAGCCCTCGGCCTTGTACATGTACTTGATGCTGGGCTTGTAGAGCAGCAGGTTGGGCGCGCCGTCGCGGTGGATCTTCAGGCACGTCCGGTCGTACCACTCGATGGTGCCCTCGATCGTCTCGCCGTCCTTGAGGACGAACACCATGGGCGTGCGGGCCTGCATCTGCTTTACGTAGTAGAAGTTCTCCGCGTTGGTCTGCTCCGGGGGAACCATCCTCTTCGGCGCACTGTTGTTGCGCCGGCTGGCGCTCGGCTGCTCCTTCATCTCAACAAGCGCCGGGCGGATCAGCTTGCGGTTGGCGGGATCCATGGGAGACCACTCCTTTGCCGACAGACTTTGACCCACACGCACACGGAACTCGAGGTTGGGAGCCGGGCGGTAAGTCAGAACTTATGTTCATGGATAGCACATCGCGGGCCGACCCGCAAGCTGAACCGGGCGCGCCGGGGCCGGTCTAGAGACCGGCAGGCGGACCAGGAGGTCCGCCCCACTTCTCACCGTTTCGGCCAGCAGAACTCCGCGGCTGCGGCGCCGGCGCGCGCGGGGTCCCAGATGAGCGTCGAGGCGGGCTTGCCCGTCTTCACCCGCAGCGCCGCCTCGTAGACCAGCGGCGGGCCCGGGTAGCAGCGCATGTAGATGGGTCCGTCCACCTTACGGACCAGCGCCAGCAGCGCCTCGGTCGGCGCGGCTCGCTCCAGGAATTGCCGCCGCTTCTTGGTCCACAGGTAGCCGATGTTCGCCACAAGCACAATCGCCACCACGACCGCCGTCACGGACCTGCGGTGAAGCTGGAGCCGCGCCCGGAACGCACAGAAGCCGGCCGCAACCAGCCAGGCCAAACCCAGGCTCGCCAGGTACGTCTGGCGGCTCGGCACGCGGTGCATGTAGGTGAGGAAACTGTAGGGCAGCAGTGCCACCGGCATCCAGACCAGCGCGGTCAGCACGAGCTGGCGCTGTAGCCGGGCCCGCAGGATCGCCAGCAGCAACAGGCTCAGCAGGCCCCAGAACCACAGCAGCCGCGCATAACTCACCGGCAGCGTGATCCAGAAGGGCGCGTGTAACGAGAAGCTGCCGTCCGCCAGGCGGAACGAGTACGGCTGCGCCCAGAAGATGAGCCAGACGTCGGCGCCGGCCAGCGCCGCGAAGGGCAGCCAGGCGGCCAGCCACCGCCGGCCCGTCCCCGAGGCCCATGCGAGCACCAGCAACAGCGGCACGAAAATGACCGCCGATTCCTTGGAGGCGAGCGCCAGAACGAACAGGCCCAGCGAGGCCGCATACCAGCGCCATCCGCCGCCCTTTTCGACGAACCATATCCAGCACAGCAGAGCCGCTACGCCGAAGAGGAATTGCAGCAACTCGGGCACAGCCGAGTACCACATGATGGCTTCCTGGTGGCATTCGCAGACGGCGAAGAACCCGGCCGCAAGGACCGCGACGCGCCCGCCCACGACGCGCCAAGCGCCGAGCGCGTAGACCAGCCACGTGCAGAGGATGTGCAGCCCCAGAGCCGCCAGGTAGAACGGCAGCGGAGAGGGGCCAAACAGCCGGTCGAGCGCGCCGGTCAGCAGAAAGAACGTGGAGCGGTAGCGGAACGCGCTGTCGGCGAGCACGTTGTGCCAGCCCGAAGCCGGTCCATAGAGGCGCGCCTGCTCGATGAGCGGATAGTCATCTTGCATGAGCGGCTGCGTGAACACCGGCAGGTAGGCCACAATCGCCAGCGCGGCCAGAAGCCCCAGCACCAGGGCATGTGTCCTCCACATGTGGGGGCTATTCTAGCACCGGCGGCGCGGGTTCCACACGTGTGTCGCACGCACCGCTCAGGCCGGGCGGAGCTCCACGATCAGCGCGTCCAGGGCGATGTTCTTTTGGATGTTCCGGCGGACCAAGTCGGCCAGCTCGTCGACCTTGCCGACGGCCCGGCGGATCCAGGAGTAATCGACGCGCCGGGCGATGGCGGCGAGCCGCTCGCGGATGTCGGCGTTGCGGATGCCGGAGGCGCCCTGCTCGAGCACCAGCACGTCCTCGAGCAAACCGTAGAGCGTGCGCAGCAGGGCCTCGAGCTTCTCCTGCCGGCCCGCCGGCGACTCCGCGCACAGGACCCACTCTTCGAACGGCGAAGCGCCCGCGGCCACCTCGAGTAGAGTCAGCATGAGGGCGCGCCGCCGGTCGTAGGCCTCGAGATCAAGCGAGATGGCCACGCCGGGGCTGCCGCGAGCCAGGGCAATCCTGCGCTCGGCGTCCTCGAGCCCGCGGGCGGAGACGAACTCGCGCATCTCCTCGGCGCCGAGCGGCGCCAGGGGCAGCCAGACCGCCCGCGAGCGGATGGTCGGCAGCAGGTCGTAAGGGTTGGCCGCGGTGAGGAAGAGGATCAGGTGCTCGGGGGGTTCCTCGAGCGTCTTCAGCAGCGAGTTGGCGGCCTGCTCGTTGGCCCGGTCGATCTGGTCGATGAGGAAGACGCGGTGCGCGCCCCGCAGCGGCTTGAACTGGGCGCGCTCCTTGAGCAGCCGCATCTGCGGGATGGTGATCTGCCGCAGCGGGCCATCGGGCGCGAAGGTGACGAAGTCCGGGTGGGAGGCGAACAGCAGCGGGTCCTCATTGCGCTTGTCCGCCGGCCACTTCTCGCGTTCGGCGATCGAGGCGGCGTTCTCG
>JBEKLW010000409.1:0-3419 GCA_050008815.1 Bryobacteraceae bacterium | reverse complement strand
CGACGGGGTGAGCCCGCAGGCGTACTTGAACAGTACGTCGAGGACTCACCCCGAGCGCAACGCAGAAGATGCCGGCCTCCCGCAAGCCGCAGCCGAAGGCGTGTGAGAAGGTCGGGCTAGTGCGCGCTACTTCGTCACGCGGACCAGTACATCGTCAAAAATGAACTTCCGGTCTTGAGAATACCAGACGACTTCGATGGAATCGCTCCTGTTCGGCAGGCGGATCAGCTCGACGCTGCCCTTCGTGCCGTCGCTGGCAGCCCAGGGAAAGCGCATATTGCCGGCGCGCGCGGGTCCCTGGAAGCTGAATCGAACGTCCGGTTTCAGCCCGCTCGATCTCGGCGCCCGATATCGACCAGCAAGAGTCCCCTGAAGTACGCCCCCGTTCTCGGAGAGTGACAGCGCCACGGATTCCGGCGGGAAGGGCGAGCCGGACGGCGAGGCCCGCCCAACCGTCCATTGACCGGAAAGAGACGGCGCCGCGACTGCGGGCTGCGCCGCCGGTTCCACTCTGGCGGGAGGCGCGACCGTGTTCGCGAGTGGTGCGAGCCTGCTTGCCGGCGGCCTCGCCACGGGCTCCGGTCTGGCCGGAACCGCGGCGTTGCCCGCCAGCGGCTCAGGCCGGTTCGTTGCCGGGGCCGGGGTAGAAAGGGTTGGAGGCGGAGGCTGAACCACTTGGGCTACCGGCCTGCTGGCCGAAGCTGGGGACGGCGCCGCTGAAGCCGGCGCGGGTGGCGGCAGCGGCCTCCCGGGCACGGCGGCAGCAGTGGCACTGGAAGACGACGGCGCATTCCTGGCGACAGCGGTCTCGGAGCGAGGCGAGGGTGCTGGGCGTGCAGTGGTGGCCTGCACGGGCGCTCGGGCGCTGGCACGGTCCGGCAAGCTCCGGGGCGGCGTCACCGCGGGCGGCAACGGCCTTGCGATGGCGGGTTGCACCGCTGCGGCGCGGGATGTAGAAGCAGACGCGCCCGGCTGGCTGCGCACCGGTTCGGGCCTCGCCTCCGGTGCGGGAAGGTGCTCGGCCGCCACCTGGGCCGGCACGGCGCGGCCAGAGCCCAGCTCACCGACAAACGCCCAGTGCTGCTGTAGCTTGGAGCCATCCTGCAGCAGCACCGAGATGCGGACTGTCACGACCTCTGAACGCCGTGCGTAACTGATCGAGCCACCTCGCAGGAACTCCGCATCCATCGGGAGGATGTGCAGGCGAGGCCCATCGGTGATCTCGAGAGTCCCGCTCCGAGCCAGACGCAAGGCGGGCAAGTTCCCATCCCAGGCGATCTCGAGCTGTCCGTTTCGGTCGGTCGCATGCAGTTGCAGACCAGCCACCGCTGGCGCCGACCCCTGCGGCCACCAGTAGGCCCTTGAGAGGTAGCCCGCCGAGGCGGCAACCACCAGGAAAAGCGCCGTGGCCACAGCCCAGCGCCAGCGCTCTTTACGCACGGGCTTCGACGTCACCGCAGCCACGGGCGTCGACGCCGCCGCAGCTAGGGGCCTCGGCGCCACCGCGGCGGCAGGCTTCGGCGTCACCGCAGCGGCGGGCTTCGGCGTCACCGCAGCGGCGGCCGGCCGATTGCGGCGGGGGACGGTCTGCGGCGCGGCAGCGGCGCCCGGGGCCGGCTGCGCGCGTTCAGTCCGAACCGCCCCGGCCGGCGCCAACGCGGCCTCGGTAGCCGGCGCCGAGCGGCGCATTGTGCCGTCCGCCTCCCTGGCGAATAAGCCCACTTCGGTGGGCCTCATGGAAGAGGGCCTCAGGACAAGCGCAATCTGCCACGGCTTCGGGAAGAACCTGTCGTGAATCTCGACGTCCGCGTCGGCAAACGAAATCTCGCTGCGGGTATGGGAATGGTACCAACCGACCACGGCCATTCCGGCGAAATCCGGTTCGTGCCTCGGGACCTGCAGCAGGGCCGCCAGACGCGAGTAATCAGTGACGGAGAGCTTGAAGGAAGGGCCAGAGGCGTGTTCGCACGGCAAAGGACGAGCCGCCTGGATCAGAATCCGCGAGCCGTCGTAAGAGCCGTACAGAACACCGCCCGTCTCCGCGCCGCCGTGCGGCACGGAGTAGAAGATCTGTTCAACATCCGCGACTATCTGTTCGAGGACGGCGCGCGAGCACTCAATCGCCAAGCGGGAGTTGGGCCCTCCGCGTGACTGCGCCTCGTTCAGGTTCAGCTGCTCCATCCGGCACTACCCAGGCGGCCCGAGGCCGCTCCCACTCCTGCCCGTGCGGCAGGGGGCGCCAATCAGTCTCCGGCAAACGCGGCCATGACGCGGCTCTGTACCCGGTCGGTCTCGACGCCGCGGCCGGCCAGCACCAGGAACTTCTGATTCTTATAGCGCACATCCGTGTAGTCGGGGATTACATTCCGCTCAAGAGAGCGCCGCAACGCCACGATGCCTTCATCCAGCCCCAGAATACACCGAAAGCCAAGGCGAGGGCAGCCTTCAGGGTCAGCAGGATGCCCTGTCGCGCGCCGCAGCAGATTGCTGGTGAAACATCCGGGCTAGCGCCGCACCGGAAACGGCTCGGGACAGGGGCGCCAGCCACCGTTTCCTCGGGGTCAGCCGGCGGAGCCCGCGGCGACTGAGTACCCGTGCGTCAGCTCAGGCGCCGCCCCCCGGCTGTCGCTGCGGCGAGACGCCGGCTCGGCAAGCAGTTGGCGCAGGACGTGAGTGCTGGGGTTGTACTCGGGTACCAGATCCTTCAACTCAAGAATCAGGCGGCGCGCGTCGCGGGTCGCGCACAGGCGCCGAATCGCGCGCATCCGCTCCTCCATGACCTCCTGCGGGATGGCCGGCCCCGTGAGCATCCTGATCTTCTCGTGGAACGTGGGGACCGTGTTCTCTTCGTAAGTGCTCAGCTCCTCATAGAGCTTCTCCCCCGGCCGCACGCCCGTAAACGCGATGCGAATGTCCTCGTCCGGGCGCAGCCCCGAGAGCAAAATCAGGTTGCGGGCCAGATCGACGATCTTGACGGGCTGGCCCATGTCGAGGACGAAGATCTCGCCCCCACTCCCCATGGTGGAGGCCTGCAGGACGAGCTGGACCGCCTCCGGGATGGTCATGAAGTAGCGGCGCATCTCGGGGTGGGTGACGGTGACGGGGCCGCCGGCGGCGATCTGCTTCTTGAAGACGGGGATGACGCTGCCGTTGGAGCCGAGGACGTTGCCGAAGCGCACGGAGACGAACTTCGTTCCACCGTTCTGAAGCGAGCCGATCAGAAGCTCGGAGACGCGCTTGGTGAGGCCCATGACACTGGTGGGGCGGACGGCTTTATCCGAGGAGATCAGAACGAAATCCTGGATGCCACAAGCGGCGGCCGCGGCGGCCACGTGCGCGGTGCCGAGCACGTTGTTCTCCAAGGCCGCGAAGAGCGAGGATTCCATCATCGGGACGTGCTTGTAGGCGGCGGCGTGGTA
>JBEKLW010000408.1:0-3420 GCA_050008815.1 Bryobacteraceae bacterium | reverse complement strand
CATTCCCTCGATGGTCACCGCAAAACCGGCCATGCGTGGACGTCTGAAAACCGGCCATGTGAAGTGGCCTAAGACAGGTGTTGTTTTACCTTGCCGAAGTGAGTTTGGCAAGGCCGGATTCGGTCGCGCAGTTACGTGTTAAGTTAATGCTGTTCCCGCCGGGGTCGCGCCTGGCGGAAACATCCAAGGCCGAGAACGCGGGGCTGGCTCCGAAGGAATCGGCGATTGAGACCCTTTGCAGGTGGGCCGTGATGGCTGACTCTGCGAAGGGTTTTGTGTTTGTGTCGCTATTCTTTTGGTGAAGCTCCGTTGTGGAGGCCCTTGGATTACGGAACGCGACGTTGCCGGGCCTTTGCCCGGCGTCCTTATTGTTCTTGCTTTTGTCATTGGGCTTCTCCGCGGTTTCCGGATTTGGTTCGCCAGCTGCGTGGGCCGCACTTGAGGACGTGTCCGTGGTGCAGCAAGCGGTCGAGCATAGCGGTGACGGCGGCGCTGTCGCCGAGCAGCTTACCCCAGTCCTCAACCGGACGATTCGAGGTCAACAGTGTGCTGGCGCGCTCGTAGCGGCGCATGATGATCTCCAGCAGTTCTTCGGCGGCGGTCAGTGGCAGTTTGCGCATTCCGAGATCGTCGATGATCAGCAGGGGCACGGCGGACAACAGTTCCATGTGCTCTTTGCGAGTGCCGTCCAAGGTAGCGTCGGCCAGATCTTCCAGCAGGGCGTGCGCTTCCCGATAGAGCACGCGGTAGCCTTGCAGGATGACGGCGTGTCCGATGGCTTGGGCAAGATGACTTTTGCCGCTTCCGGGTGGGCCTATAAAAAGTCCGTCCTCGCGTCGGCCGATGAAGGCGGCGGTCGCCATGTCGAAGACGAGGGCGCGGTTCATCTTGGGGTTGAACTGGAAGTCGAAGTTGTCCAGAGTCTTGTTGGCATCGCGGAAACGGGCCTGCTTGCGCCGCCGCTCCAGCAGGCGCTGGCTGCGGCAGCTCAGCTCGTCCGACACCAGGATGGAGATCAGGTCGATGGGAGCCATGGCTTCGCTCTGGGCTTGCAGCAGGCGCGTTTCCAGGACTCCGGCTATGCCGCTCAGGCGCAGTTGGCGTAGAGCGCCGTTGAGTTCGATCAGGTTCATGATGGGGATTCCTCCGATTGGATTCGTTGTTGGATCAGGTCGCGATACTGCACCAGTTCGCGGATGAGAGGATCGACTTGGCGCAGACTCAGGGGCGCTTGCGGGCTGCGCTCCAGGATGCGTCGCACGAAGCGGTACTCGGACACGCCCAGCTCCAAGGCCATGGCGCAGGCCTCGTCGGCGGCCGCGCAGCCGTATTTCTTGACCAGCGAGAGCACGCCCAGAATGCGCCGCACTCCGAGTTCGGCCTGGCGCTGGTGGATGACATCGCAGACAGCACCGATGCTGGCTCCAGCCTTGTGCGCCCGCGCCAGCAGTTGTTGGAGGTGAAGTGGGGTACGCCGCGGACGGTCTTCATCCCGGATGCGGTGTGCGCCGCGCTTCTGCCGCAGATGCTCACGTAGCAACTGTCCGGTCCGCGGATCGAGCAGGCGCACGAACAGAGCGTCCCACTGCACCTGCACCTGGCGCCCGATCCATCCCGGAGGCGCTCCGTAATAAGCCGCATCCACCTCGACACAGCCGTCCACGTGAACGGTGCGATCGCCGTACTGGTAGTAGCGGAACGGCTCCAGCGGCAGGGCTTGCAAGCAGGGTTTCTCTTCGGCGAACATCGCCGCTACTTGCCGTTTGGTAGTGCCGTGGATGCGGGTGTCGGCCCAGCGTTCTTCCCAGTGATCCAGATATGCTTGGGCCTCTTCCAGGCTCTCGAAACGCTGGCCCTTCAGCGGCGTCTTTTTGGCATGTCCGACTCCGGCTTCGACCTTACCCTTGCGATCTGGATCTCTTACCCGGCAGGGCAGGGCGACCACGCCGTAGTGCGCCAGAACATCGCGATACAGGGGATTCAGGCTGGGATCGTAGATGTCGGGAACCAGTACGCCTTCCCGCAGATTGTCCAGAACTACGACTCGGGTCGATCCGCCCAGCCGCCGCAAGGCTTTCTCATGCAACTCGGCCCAGATGCGGGAGCTGGAACGGAAGCTCAGCAGGCGAATCGATTTGCGGCTATAGCCCAACGTCAGAACGAACATCCGGGTACGCCGGTACTTGCCGCTCTGCGGGTCGCGCACCATCGGGCCGCTGCCGTAATCGACCTGCGCCTCTTCGCCGGGTGAGGTTGCGATCACCACCCGCGCTTCCGGGGATCGCCTTCCGCGCAGTTTGCGCACGAAACGCTTCACGCTCTGGTAGCCAGCCGCGAACCCGTTACTGTCGACCAGATCCTGCCAGATCCCCATCGCATTGCGGCCTCGCGACAGCCCCAGCTGGATCGTTTCCCGATACAACTCGCAGGCACTGGCTGTGGTCCGGCGGCTTTCCTCCACGGGCGCTGCCGCCGGCCCCGGGTCGGTGGTCACCTCCATGGCCGGTTTTGAAAAATCTTCTGTTGGTAAGTTGGGGAAGAGGATTTCCGGACCGGAGTCGGTGGTCACCGGCATGGCCGGTTTTGCCGTGGGCTGCTTTTTCCAACCGCCAGGCCGCCCTACCGCAATCCCAGATGCTTTCAGATAGCTGCCCGCCGTCTCGCGACGGACTCCGGTTTCCTGCTCAATCCGCCGTAGCGACCATCCCAGCCGCCCCAGCGCAACCACCTGCTGTCGCTTCGCTTCGCTCAAGACATTGCCCATGCCAACCGAGGCTACCTGCACCCCAGTCGAAGCTTCTGTCTTGGGCCTCTAACATGGCCGGTTTTGAAGTGACCCTACATGGCCGCTTTTGGGTGACCCCCGAGGGCGGATAGTTGGCGGGACTAGGAGTGCCGTTGGTGGTCTGCACGGTGAGGGTGGTGAAGTTGCCGGTGTTGGGGGTGACATTGCCGATGGGCGGAGGGGAGGAAAGATTGACTCCGCCACCTCCGCCGTTGGCGTCTACGTAGGCCTTGTTGGCAGCGTCGGTGGGATTCTGCGGAGTGGGGACGGCCGGAGAGTTGCTGAAGGTCTTCACTCCGGCGACGGTTTGCGCGTCGGTGAGGTCCATGTAGTGAGAGTCGGCATACTCGCGAGTGAGAAACTGCGCCGCTTGATTGGCGGGAACCAGGGTGCTGCGAATGGCGCCGATGGTGGTGGTGGTCAGGTCGTTCACTTCCGTTCCCCAGTCGGGCGCTCCTTGACCGGTCAGGGGATTGCCCGTTACTTTCGCAATTTGGCTGCGCTGCAGACATAGCGGGCAAGTTCCGGAGCCATTGATCATGTACTGAACGCTCTGCACGACTCCGGTGCCGTTGATATCCCCCTCGAACCAGACGGAAGTCGCACTGATCTTCACCAGGCCGACCGCGACCCGG
>JBEKLW010000407.1:0-3421 GCA_050008815.1 Bryobacteraceae bacterium | reverse complement strand
AAGACGAGAACAGCGCCAAGAAATCGCATCTCCACTTCATTCTACCAGCGGATCGAGCGGTCCCGGGCGGGCTTTGTTAGAATACTCTTGCCCCCGCATTTTGGGAGGTCGTCTAACGGTAAGACGGCAGACTCTGGATCTGCTTATCGGGGTTCGAATCCCTGCCTCCCAGCCACCATGTCCGGCCGCGCCGGACAAGCCAGCAGACACCCCAACCACTTCGTTGATAGGATGTCTGTACCCGGTCATGAGAATCCGGAATCTGCTTTCGCTTCTCGCGTTCTCCCTCTGCGCCGCGGCGCAGCCCGGGCCTCCTCCCTGGATGGAGCGAGCCTTCGAGGAAGCCGCCCGCCACAGGCCGCGTCGGGCGTATCTCGAGGTGCGGCCCGAGCCGGGAGGAGACGTCCAGCTCAGTCTCGCTTCGAGGGACCTGCCCCAGCCTTTCAGTCTGCCTCTGGCGGCGCGCCTCCTGCCGGGCTGCGATTGGCGCACTCTTCAATCCGATGAGGAGCAGGTGTCCGGCCGCTGTCGAGGATTGCTTCACAACGACCACGGCCTGGTCGACGGATGGCTGCCGCTGGCGCCCCTGGCATTTGCGCTCCGGCTGTCCGGAGCGTCGTATGTCACCGTCTATCTCGAGCTCGACCCGTCGAGGGGGGAAGTCCTGGCCCCGCCCCCCGGATGGCGCCGCGAGGACCGGCGTTTCGAGTTGACCTACGGCTACACCTTCGAAGAGGGCCAGCCGCCTCCCCCGCCGATTCACATTCGGTTGGGAACCCGGCGGGAGTCGCCTGAGCCGCTCGCTCCGATTCTCGTGGTCCTCCTGGCGCCAGCCGCGATCGCCTTGTGCCTGCGCCTCCGCTGGGCGCGCAGGGCCGACCGGCCCGGCCTCGTGTACGTGCCTTGGATCATGCTGGGAACCTGGTTTTTCTGGCTCTTCACGTTATCCCCAACGCGCGTCGCGGATTTCGCTTCGTACCTTCCTTGGCCGTACCTGCCTCTCCGCTTACTGCTGGGCTCGGCGTTGTTCTTGCTGCCGCCTCTTGTGGCGAGCGCACTCGTGGAGGGCTTGCTCGGAAACCGATCCGGCCGGATTGGCAGCGGCCTTGCCGGCTGGCTCCGGCGCACGCTGCCCTCGGACACTCCGATCGTCGTCCTCTCCGGTTTCCTGCTCGTGGGACTGGGAATGAGCCGCCCGGACGGGCGCGCTCCGATCCTCGGCCTGGCAGCCGGCCTCGCCGCTCTGGCGGGGATGGTTTTGCTGCTGAGCAGGGGCGCATTTCCCTTCTTGCGCCCGCTCGAATCCGGAGAGTTCCACGACCGCGTTTTGGACCTGGCCCGCAAGGCCGGCGTGCGCCTTCGCGGCGTTTCCTTGTGGCAAGGTGCGTCGCCGCAGGAAGCTAACGCCGGCGCTCTGCTGCGTTCCAGGAAAATCGTAATCGCCGACAGCCTGCTCGCGCTGTTGAGCAAGCGTGAAGCCGACGCGGCCGTAGCTCACGAGCTCGGTCACCTACGCGGATTGAGGCTCCTGTTTGTCCCCTCGCTGGTCTTGAGCTACATCCCGTTCTACTTAGCGTTTCAGGTTGTGCCCTGGGCGGACACACTCCTTCCGCAGGGGGAGGGCTGGCTTCTCTTCCTGGCGCTTGGAGTGGTCCTCCTGGCCTCCCGCATCCGCTGCGGAAACGAACTTCAGGCCGACGCCCTGGGCGCGCAGACCACGGGCGATCCCGAGGCCGTCATCGCCATGCTGGCGCGCCTGAACAAGTTGCACCGCTTCCCCCTCGAATGGAGCCGGTCCGCGGGTTGGATTCTGACCCATCCCTCAGTCCGCGACCGCGTTTTGGCGCTGGCGTGGCGCTTCCAGATTCCCGCGCCCCGCGCCCTGGCCCTCCTGGAGGACCCCGGCGCGCTCGAGCCGGACCAGGAGATGGCCCACTATGCCGTTGCGTCGGAAAGCGACTTGGTCTTCTCTCTATCCGCCGATGGCCGCCACCGGCTCAAGCTATACCTGGTGACCACAGGAGCTCTGGCGCTTCTGCTGTTCGGTTGGGCTTACGCCGTTTCCCGGCTCCTGGCTGGCCGTGGAGCGCTCGTGGAGACCGTCCCGTTCCTGCTGGGCCTGCCCGCGCTTTACTGGCCGTGGTGCCAAATCGGCCGCTGGTGGGACAGGCGCTTCCTGAAAAACATGATGCGCCGGGTCGGACAACGCTTGCCCGGCCAGGACGAGGATGCCTTCGTCGCCCTCCGGCCGGGGTACTCGATGTACGTCGCATCGGGGAGGTTCGCCTGGGATCTGGGCAGGGTTTTCCTGCGCGCCGGCCGGCTGGTGTATGTGGGCGAGCGCACCGGATTCTCACTGCCCCGTTGCGCCGTCCTACGGATCGAAGCGGAGCGCGCGTGGCTCGGCCAGAGATGGAATCACGGCGTGGTGGTCGTGTTTCAAGGCGGCAGCTTCGCCATACAGGGACCTCTCGACGCCCGCTCCGCGCCGCGTGCCGCCGCTCTAGCCTCTCAGCTCGAGCGCTGGTGGAAGGCGGACGCGGCGGCGCCCGAAACCGATCCCGTTTTCGGCGATCTTCCGTTTCCCGATCTGCCCGCGCTCCCGCCCGCGCCGCCCGTCGGGCGTCGTGCAGTGCTGGCTTCGGCGTTCTTCCCCTTCCTGACCAGCCTGGTCCTCTACCTGATGCTGCCCGGCGGATTCCTGAACGCGCTCGCCCTCCTGGCCACCCCCGTGTTTTACCTCATCACGGTTGCGCCCCTCCTCCGCAGCGTCCCGCTCGCCGACAAATAGGGGCGCCAGTACGCCTGGGGAGGAGAAGACCGCTGGCGCGTTCGGTCACTCTTTTGCGTGGCTCAACAACCCCCGTTTCGTCGGCACAACGCTGTCGTCGGCGTGGCCTTGAAGCGGCACGGTTCGAGAGGATCGAAGGCCATCGACAGCACCAGGAGTAGTCTGACTCCACCCGTTTGAGAGCCACGGCGCAGTCGGCTTGCCGGGCGAGAAGAGTTCGAAACGCATCCAGGGTGGCCAGCCAGGACCCCGCTCACACCACGCTCCGCTGCGACCCCGCGAGACGGAAAACGCACTCGCGCGATGGTTGCCGGTGCGGCGGCTAGCCTCATCGGCTCGTGGTAGCGGGCAGGCGCGGAGGGCGGTCGAGCACCACGATGGCGAGCTTCGGGCCCGGCCTCGCCACGCGTCCCCACGGGTTCATCGGCAGAAAGAAGGCGTCGATGGGATCGAAGCAGGCGGCGGCGCCGCCCGATCCGAGGAACGGGTCGAACTCGGTGCGGGCCACCACCCTGGCTCCGCGCGCCAAGGCATCGTCGTGAGCGTCGCCGATCATGGGCAGCGGGTAGGACGGCGTCACCACCGCCACCAGACCCGCTGGCGCTTTTCCCTCCGAAGGATTGCGGAAGA
>JBEKLW010000406.1:0-3427 GCA_050008815.1 Bryobacteraceae bacterium | reverse complement strand
GCCAGCTCGGCGCGCACGGCGTCGATCGCGTTCAGATAGCGCGGGTCCTTCCGCACGTCGCCGACGAGCACCGGCTGGCGCTTGGCCGCCGCCGTCCCCGTGATTCCTTCGCCAAGCTGCACCACCATGTTCTTGACCACTTCCTCGCGATGGCCGATGGCGTGCCGGATCCGCAGGGTCTTCTGCCTCTCGCTGTAGAGCAGAATGGCGAACAGCTCGTAAGGGATGACCTTGCGGATGATGTCAGCGACATTGGCCAGCAGCTCGTCCAGATTCGTGAGCGTTTCGGAAGTGGCCGCGGAGACCTCCAGCAGGAAGTCCAGCAGCTCGGCTCTCTGGCGGAAACGCATGGCGGTGGCTGGGGCCGGCATCAGCTCTGGAGCGCCTCCCTGATCTCGCCTGCAAGTCGTTGAAGTTCCATGGCCTTAGACGGAGAATCGCCGGGCACGAGCGGCCGGACGCTGTAGAAGCCCTAATCATACCACAGCGCCCTGGAAACGCCGCCGTGACCGTGATCCGTCCGCAAAAACGCGCGGCGGGCACGAACTCATGTGCGGGGACAGGCCTGGGGAACGTTCAGCCGTGCGTCGGCAGGAGTGCCGATGCGGCACGCTTGAGAGCGTGCGCTACGACAACCTCAGGCAGCCTGGGTCCGCGCGTTACTTCAGCGGTAGGAGAACCTTGTTGCTCAGGACGTATCTCAGCCCGTCCGGATCGCTCTTGTCCTTCTGAGCGGCCAGAAGCTCGACGGTCGTGTTGGCCGGCAGCGCGTCGGTGATCTTCAGCCGGATGGCCGTCATGCCGACGTAGCCCACGGCCGCCTTGGCCGAGACAGGCGTCAATACAATGCTGTCGCCAACCCGGATCTCAACCGCATCCACCAGGTTCAGGTCGTACCCTTCCGGCACCATGAAGCCATCCAGGCCCGGGATCTCGTATGGGCCGAAGCCGGTGCCCAGCAGGGTGATTGTCTCGTCGCGTTGCGCCGGGCTGTCCAGCGTGACCGGCGTGCCGTCATCGTGCAGGGCCATGGCGAAAGGCCGGTCCTCGACCGGCCGGGTGAACAGGCCGGGCGCGTTCCGCCGGATCGTGAACTTGCCGGTCGCGTCCGGCTGCCCATCCTGGTGGACCGTCAGCTCATAATCGCCATCCACGAAGTCCGAGTAGAGCTGGATGTCGATCTGCTCCGGGGAAACGAACAGCAGCGGTAGGAAGCGGTCCCTCAACTGCACGGTGACGCCCGAAAGCGTCTGTGCCAGCGGGCTGTCCGGCCCCTGCTCGTACTGCGGGGCGAGACCGGCGCCGAGGATCGAAACGATCGACCCCGGGCCGACAATGTCCTCCGGCGTCTTGCCGGCGGCGTTGCGGATGCTGCTGATGCCGATGAAGGGAACTTCCTCGAGCACCGCGCGCAGCGTGACCGGCCCCGTGAGCCAGATCGTCTGGCTCTCCGCCAGCGGGTTTTCGAACTCACCGTCCCAGTACTTGAACTTGAAGCCGGGCTTGGCATCCACGGTGACGTGGAGCCCCGTGCCGGCGGGATAGAACCCGTCCACCGAGAGCGGGTCCAGCACGAACGTTGCTCCGTTGGCCGGATCGGATACGACGAGGACGCGATAGCCGGTGCGGTAGTTCGCACGAAAGACCTGCACGTCCGTACCAACGGTCCAGGTACGCTGCGCCGGCCCTCCGTCGGCCCAGCCCTGGAAGTCCAGACGCTCGCCGTCGGCGACCGGGATCGAGGTCGGGGCCGAGACCTGGACGGCGGCGGCGCCCGCCAGGCGGTCGATTGTGCATGGCGTTACGCAGGGCGAGCCGTCCACGGTCAGGGTGAGGCCCGAGGGCGAGCTCTCCACCCGGAGCTGGCCCAGGACGTCGTATTCGGCATTAGTCAGGGGTTGAGTGTAGTGCGGCGGGACGACGAAATCCTGCTCGGCCGGCCCACCGATGGTCCACTCGCGGAAAACGTAACGGCGGCCATTAGAGCCGGTCTGCTCCAGAGGCGCGGCGATCCGGTGCCTGGAACCCAGCGCCCAGACGAAGTTGTAGCTGGGCCAGTTGCTGCTCCCGTCGATGACCAGCTTCAGCCCCAAGGGCGAAGTGCCGAAGCCCACCCGTACGCCCGAGGCATAGTTGAGCGTCAGCTCAAGCTGGGAGAGGCTCTCGCCTGCCGTGATCGTCCGGCTCGGCGAGGTCACGCCGTCACTCCAGGAGAGGAACGCCCACTCGTCTCCCTGGAGTCCGGTCTGAGGCTCGAGCGCCGCGACCTGGTGCACCGAGCCCGGAACCCACGTGTAGGTCACCGGCGCCGTCACCAGGGCACCGTCCACGGTTAGCTTCAGGCCAGGCGGCGAGGTCGTGAGAGTCACCGCGGCCCCGATCCGGAACTTCGGCGCCAGGGTCGAGGGTGCGTTGATCACCAGCAGGATGGTCGATGTCTGATACACGCCTTCGAGCACGCCGCCCCATCCGGTGAACACCCAACCCGGCGGGGCATAGGCCGTCACCCTCAGCACCGTGCCGTCGTCGACCCAGAACGCGCCGTCGTGGTCCCAGCAGGTCTCACCGACGAGAAGCTGCCCGGCCTGCGGTCCGCCCGCGCAGTTCAAATGTGGCAGGCCACTGCCGTGATCGATGATGACGTCGATCCCGTAGGAGTATTTGCTCGTGAAGGTGTAGGAAGTGTTCGCAGCGCTGGCGTAAATCATCGCCGGCGTGGGAACCCCGTCGCCGCTCGCATCCACGGCCGTGCCGGACGTGTTGCAGGCGATCGCGGGAGTGATCGAGTAGCTCTGGACAGAATACAGCCAATGCGGGCTGCCTTCGGGCCAGAAGAACATCGCCGCTTTCTCGTAAAGCTGGCCGTCCACGAAAAACCTGCCGCACGGCTCGGCAGTGATGCGCACGTTCACGATGCTCTGGGCCCAGGCGGCGCCCAGCAGCACTTGCGCGGCCGCGAAGAGGACAAGACGTCTCATCAGAGTTCCTCGCTAGAAACCGATACTCAGACCCAGCATGGGCACGATGTCGTGCAGCCAGCCGCCCAGCTTGGAGGGCGGCACCGGCGTAACCACCTGGGTGGGGAAGCGCGTGAGGTAGTCGCGCGCCTCAAGGTGCAGGCACCAGCGCCGGCCGAGCTTCATTCTGACTCCGCCGCCGAACGTCATCAGGGCTTTGACGTCCGAGGTGTGGGTCAGCGCGACGAACTGGCCCAGCGCCTGCGACTCGTGCGGCGCGCCCGTTCCACGGTACAGCTTGACGCCGCCGCCCACGGCGATAAACGGGCGAAGCGCTGCGCCGCGCTTCCCGCCCAGGAAGAGCAGGTCGTAATGAACGGCGTGCGATTGCCCGCGCAAGGTGGCCTCCTGGCCGCCCGAGGAGACCTTCAGGTCACTCAACTGGAAGTCGTACCGGAACTGGCCGCCCA
>JBEKLW010000405.1:0-3429 GCA_050008815.1 Bryobacteraceae bacterium | reverse complement strand
GAGACATAAAGCTGCTAATCAGCGAAATCGACGCGCTCTCGGTCGCCACCTGTTCTTCCCCGTTACCGCTGACGGCGTCATTTGTGATGGGGCTCGAAGGCTCGAAGAAGACATTGTTCGTTCCGTAGTATCGCGACGTGCTCAACCTTGCAGAGAGCAGCTCATGCGGACTCAATGCGCGGTCGAGTTTAAGAAAGCCAGCGTTGCCCAGCAGCGCGGAATGAAACGTCCCGCCCTGCGCCGAAAGCCGCTTCAGCAAGGCCTCAACATTGGTCGCGCCTTGCGCGTTGGTCTCCACCAGGATCCGCGGCTCGTCGATCTCGATCGACCGCACCACAACTTCGCGCCGGAACAGCGGACCCAGCGCGATCTCCGCCGAGAGCTTCTTTGCCTCGATGAGGTGCGTCCCGCGGAACCCGGGCAGGTTCCCGATGGCGATCCCCTCCAGCGACACCGCCGGCCTCAGCTTGACCCACTGCCAGAAATCGAAACGCGCGGACTCGACCGAGACGGGAACGCCGAGCGCCTGGCCGAGGGTCGAGACCAACCGGTCCTTCGCCGAGCCGGAGATCAGCAAGCTGGCGGCGAGCCCCGCGGCCAGGAACAGCACGCCACACGCAATTATCAGGTAGAGCAGCCGCCGCAGCCAGCGCCACACACCACAGGTCCTCCCTCACCGAAGCAGCAAGTATAGCGGGAAAGCGGTGCGTGACAGGGCCGCATCAAGTTGCACTCGGCCGGCCGCCCCGCCGCTGTCACTGGCCGAGCCGGAACGGCACGTCGATTTGCGTAATCACCTCCACCGCCTCGCCATTGAGGAAGGTGGACCGATATTTCCAGGTCCTGACAGCCTCCTGCGCGGCGGGAACCAGGAGCGGGTGGCCGCTGATGAGCTGCAGATTCTGGATTGTCCCGTCGGTGCCGATGATGGCTGTGAACCTCACCACGCCCTGAATGCGCGCCTGCCTGGCCAGTGGCGGATACTCCGGGTCGGTGCCTTGGTAGAATCTGGCCCGCTGAACGTTGCCGCCTACCCGGATGCGCCGAATCTCGCTCCGCGTCTCTTGCCTGGCCGGAGGAGGTGGAGGTGGTGGCGGTGGCTCAGTAGGAACCCCGCCGAGAACGCCGCCAATCACGCCGCCAGGCGCGCCCCCGGGAACCCCTCCGGGAACGCCGCCTGTCACCTCCACCACAGTGTCACCCCTGATCCCGGGGTAGGAGTTAAGGAGTCGGTCACAGGCGGACTGCCCCCCGCCCCGCCTGACACCTCGCGAAAGGCTCCGCGCCTCGCTGGCGCGTTTTCCGTTCGGGAACAGCCGCAGGTAGTCTCCTGGAGCTTGGAAAACGCCGGCATACACCAGCCAGGCGAAGTCCTCATCCTGCCGCGTGAGCGAGGGATCGTGTTCCAGCGCCTCGCAGAGCGACCACTTGGCAGCCTCGGTACTATGCGGGCCCGCGGGTTCACTCGGCTTCATCGTGGCCAGCACTTGCACCGCGGCTTTGATCTGCTGGACGTTCTCCTGCCAGTGCCGGAACACCTGCGACAAGTACAGCGAGGCTAGTGCCGTGTCATTCTGCTGCGCGCAGGTCCTGGCCCCATCAATCAGGAATTCGGCAAAGCGGGCACGGCTGGCGGGGTCCACCGGGGCCGCCGTCCTCACGAGCCCAAGCGCCTTGGCCCGTTCTCCACGGTCGAGCTGCGATTTGGCGGTCTTCACAACCCAATCCACAATCGCCGGGGCAAGTTGCGGGTCCGCGTTCACGGCCTTCTGGAGATAGCCACGGAGCCGCTCATCAATCCCGGCGCTTGGATCATCGGCTATCTCCGCGCTCCGCGGCACGATTCGGACGCCCATCACCGGAGGAGGTGGCGGTGGTGAAGGAAGAGGGGCGATGGGAGGAGGGGCGACGGGAGAAGGGGCGACGAAAGGAGGGGCCTCAGACAGGTCGCCGGACTGAATGGGCTTAATGCGCCCCTCGAACCAGCGTATGCCGGCGTCAAAGTACAGCCGCGCGACCCGGGGCTTCAGCTTCGGGTCGATTTCGCCAACTATCTCCAGCCTGCGGTCCCCTTCCTCCGTGCGGCCCGCCAGCAACAGCGCCTTGCCGGCCAGCAGGTGTGCTTCCGCATCGTTCGGGTTCCGTTGGAGCATCTGGGTCAACAGGCGGTCGGCGCTCTCGTAGTCCCCGGCGTCAATCATGGCCTCGGCACGGCGCAGGTTCCGCCCACGGCAGCCCAGCAAGGCGAGCATCAGCGAGGCAATCGCCGCGAACTTTACAATTCGGCTCATGTTGTTACTCCCCTGGGGAGAGAGAATACCACCATACGAGACTCCGCAGAAGCGCCCTCGGCTGCCTACTTCCCGATGCAGAACGTCGAGAAGATGCGGTCGAGGATGTCCTCGGCAGTGGTGGCGCCGGTGATTCCGTCGATGGCCTGAAGCGCGCCGTAGAGATCCAGCAGCAGCATCTCGTGCGGAATCCGCGCCTCCACTGCGCCGCGCGCCTTCTCAAGTGCCGCCAGCGCCTCCTCGAGCAGCCGCTCGTGCCGGATGCTGGTGATGAACCCGGCCTCCTGCTCGATGCCCCCCGGTGCGACCGCCTCGATGATTCTCCGCCGCAGCTCGGCCACGTTCTCGCCCGTGAGCGCCGAAACTAGCAGGGCGCCCGGCGGAGGCTCAGCCCTCCGCTCGAGGTCGCACTTGTTCGCCACCACCAGGCGCCGCCCCTGCTCGCTGGCCCGCTCGATCAGCTCGGCGTCGGCGGACTCCAGAGGCGCCGAGACGTCCACCACCACCAGGGTCAGGTCCGCGTCCGCCATGGCCTGGAAGCTGCGCTCGACCCCCAGCGTCTCCACCCGGTCCCGCGCGGCGCGGATGCCGGCCGTGTCCACGAACCGAACCGGGATGCCTTCGAGCGCGGCGGTCTCCGAGACCAGGTCGCGCGTGGTCCCGGGAATCTCCGTCACGATGGCGCGGTCCTGCTCCAGCAGCCGGTTGAACAGGCTGCTCTTGCCCACGTTCGGCCGCCCTACGATGGCCAGGTTCAGCCCCTCGTGCACCAGCTTGCCGTAAGCGAAGCTGGCCGCCAGCTCGGAGACCGAGCGCGTGACTGGCTCCAGGCGCGCCAGGATCTGGGCGTCGCTCGCCACCGGGACGTCGTCCTCGGCGAAGTCGATGCCTGCCTCCAAGGCGGCGATGAGATCGACCAGCGCAGGGTGTACATTCGCGAGGCCAACCAGCAGATGCAACAAATGCCGCGGTTCCGCGGGGGCGCATTCATCAGTAATTTCGAAGCCGAGCGACATGCCGAACTCCTCGCCCGAGAAGTTCCACACCCGCATGTACGTCCTGAGCGTGAGGGTCTTCTCGTTGTTCTCGGCCGTGGCCCGGTTCTCTGCCGCCAGCGCCCACTACGCCGCCCACACCG
>JBEKLW010000404.1:0-3430 GCA_050008815.1 Bryobacteraceae bacterium | reverse complement strand
CAACTACCCGGCCTGCAAGTTCGTCAAGCAGAAGACCATCGGTGTGACCTGCCCGGAGTGCGGCCAGGGCCAGGTCATCGAGCGCCGCTCCCGGCGCGGCAAGACTTTCTACGGCTGCGCCCGCTACCCCGAGTGCAAGTTCGTCGCCTGGCAGAAGCCGCTGGCCGAGAAGTGCCCGAGCTGTGGCAGCCCGTATCTGCTCGAGAAGCGCTGGAAGGCAGGCCACGTCGCCGCCTGCCCGAATCCCGCGTGCAAGTACAAGCACAACCTCGCTCCGGCCGTCGTGACCTCTGAGACGCCCTAGTTCGCGTCGGGCGTAATTCGTGCGCAGCCTGGGGCACGGTGCTTCACGCTGGCCTGGAACAGGTTCTGCTTGCGGGCGGACTACGGGCCGATCTAACCCAGGTGGGCCGTCAGTACTTCTTCGGCGGCATCAGGTAGACGTAGATGGAGTGGGTGCGGTTGGCGACCCGCACCGTCTCGACCCGCTCCGGCCTCCAGCCGCGGATCTTGAAGTCGTGCGAGACTACGCGCGCGCCCCGCCGCAGCGATCGCTCGAAGGCCGGCTTGAGCTGCTCGTTGGCGTCGGTCAGCAGGTACACGGTCACCACGTCGGCGGGGCGAAGATCGACATTCATCAAGTCGCCCAGGATGATCTGGACGCGGTTGTCGAGGCCGAGCCGGTGAACCTGCTCCCGCGCCTGGAGGACCAGCTTCTCGGAGAGCTCCACGCCGACGGCCTTGGCCCGGAACTCGCGCGCCGCCGTTATGAGGATGCGGCCGTCGCCGCAACCCAAGTCGTACACCAGCTCATTCGGCTTGACGTCGGCGGCCTCGAGCATCCGTTCGACCACCGCCTGAGGCGAGGGGACAAAAGGCGCCAGCCGCTCCGCCTGCGGCCGTTGCGCCAAGGCGCAAACGCCCGCCAGTCCCGATAGGGCCACAACACCCAAACATCGATGGCGCATAATCACTGCGCGGCCGTGCTGGCCGCCCTCCGCGAAGTCCTGAACTTCACTATTCGAGCGATCATGTCGGAGGTCGCCGCCCACAGGTCTCTGGGACGGCTGATCGTGAACTCCGAGCCCCGGAAAAACCGCACCGTCCGCCCGATGGCGTCACGCCACGGGCTGAGCTGCGGCGCCAGGTTGTAGTTCATGTAGAACACCGGGTACTCGACGTCTCCGACTTCCTTCAGCGAGCCCCGAGGGACCTCCTCCTCCAGCATCGCTTTCGGGCCGGCGAAGACCAACGCATCCGGATGATCCCTGCCTCCCAACTCTTGTTGGATGAGATTGGCTAGGAAGTCCGTTTCGCCGTTCTTGTGGCTCAGCCGCCGCAGATCCACCGTGCCCAGCCGGAGCGACCCCAAGGCCTGGCCGAGCGCGGGAAAATCGATCCGGTCGGCGTTCTCCTGCCGGTAGAAGACCCGTTGTTCCTGTAAGTTGAAGGCAACAAGGGAGAACTTGCCCACGCGGGGCTCCCGCGCGATCGACCGCAGGATGGATACCAGGGCCAGCGTGTCCGGCGGCTGGAGCACGGGCGAGCTGGCATCCGGCGGAGCGAAGTTCAACAGGATCTTAACGTTAAGCGGCGGCTCGCCCTGCGCCCGCTCCACCGGCGGCTCCTCCCGGAACGGCTCGGCATCCGCCGCCTCGACCGTCTCGGGAGGGATGGTCATCCCCAGTTGCCGGTCCTTGGCCGCCAGGAGCGCCTCCGCTTCCCAGTAGAACGAGCAGAGGCGGTCGGCGCGGTCCCGCATCAGCCAGTCCACATGGTAGCGGCCCTCACCGAGGTCGAAGACGCCTTGCAGGGAAGCCTCGCCGCCGGTGTTCGGCTCGATCTCGGGCACCGGGATCCGCTGGACAAAGTAATGCGGCCGCTCCCCGCCGGCCTCGGGCGTGACGCGGAAGATGATCGTCAGGGAGTTTGAGGCGCCGGCCAGCTCTCTCAGCGGCACCCGGATTTCGTAGCCGGCGTGAAACCGCATGTCAAAACCCACCACCGGCTTGACCGGATTCACCAGGCAAGGCAGATCTGTGCGGGGTTCCTGCGTTTCCAGGACCGCCCAGTCTGTGGGGAACATGCGCACTGCCTGGCCCGGACTCGAGCTAAGCAGTGGAACCTGCGCCTTCAGAATCGGGCAATCGGCCAGCGCAAGAATAGGTATAGACAGGAGAATGACACGCTTCGAGAGCCTCAAGCAGAGCATAGTGCGCCGTCCGCCGCCCAAGCTGGCCAATCCACATCTATTCTATCTCCGCTTGGCCCGATCTTCGAACGGCCGTTTTCTCACTCTGCGAGGAATGTGGTGAATTGTTGCTGTCCCCGGTTTCTAGACAAAAACGCCGGGGCGTTTCCACCCCGGCGTCTGTTGAAGGCTGATAGCTAGCGCCTACTCGGCGTCGAACGGCTCGATGTCGGGCGCCAGGCCCGGCTCGGTCTCGCTGAGGCCGCCGGTGTAGGTCAACCGGGTCTCGTCGGCATAACCTTCGATGCCCTCGGGGAGCGGGACCTCGGTCTCGAGCGCCATCTCCTCCTCCATCTCCTCGCCCGGGATCCGGACCCGCCGGTAATACTCCATGCCGGTGCCGGCCGGGATCAGCCGGCCCATGATGACGTTCTCCTTCAGGCCCCGCAGATGGTCCACCTTGCCGTTGATGGCGGCTTCGGTAAGCACGCGCGTGGTCTCCTGGAAGGAGGCCGCCGAGATGAATGAATCGGTCGAGAGCGAGGCCTTGGTGATGCCCAGCAGCACCGCCTTGCCCTGCGCGGGACGGCCGCCGGCCGCCACCACGCGCTCGTTCTCCTCCCGGAACTTGAACTTGTCCACCACTTCCTCGGGGAGGAACTCGGTGTCGCCGATGTCCTCGACTTTCACCCAGCGCATCATCTGGCGGGAGATGACCTCCAGGTGCTTGTCGTTGATGTTCACGCCCTGCAGACGGTAGACCTCCTGGACCTCGTTGACCAGGTACTTCTGCAACTCGGCCTCGCCGAGCACGTCCAGGATGTCGTGCGGGTTGCGCGGCCCGTCCATGAGCGGATCGCCGGCCTTGACTCGCTCGCCCTCCTGCACGTTGATGTGAATGCCGCGCGGGATCAGGTACTCGCGCTCCTGGCCGTCGTCGCCGCGGATGATGACTTTGCGCTGGCCCTTGACGACCTCGCCGTATTTGATCACGCCGTTGATCTCGTCCTCATTGGTGACAGCGTGGATTGCAACCACGTCTTCGCGACCGATGATGTTCATGACCGTGGGACCGGCAACTCCGGGCAGCAGCGTCTTCAGATTCGGGAGGCTGGCCTTCGGGACGTTTGCCATGAGGTACCGTTTCTTGGAGGCGTTCATCACGCTCTCGACCGCACCGATGACTTCCTCGATCCGTTCCTTCTTCTCGAGCATCGATTTCCCGTTCGCGATCAGGAC
>JBEKLW010000403.1:0-3441 GCA_050008815.1 Bryobacteraceae bacterium | reverse complement strand
AATGCAGTTATGGGGACAGCTTGACCCTTCACAAAATCATGGAATCCTAATAAGCCGGGGAGGAACAAGAAACTTGACAAAATGTTTCTTTGTGGTAAAAATTGCCTAAGTCTTTCCAGGCTCCCACTGCCGGGAGATACCCGCTTCATTTCCTGTTTCAAACACAACGCTGCTGTTATAGGAGGGAAAGAATGAGAGCAAAAGTTCTGACTATTCTATTCATCGGTTCCGTATTATGGGTTGGCCTTGGGTCGGGCACCGGGGAAGGCGCGCCCACCATCAGGTCCGTCCCGCGTGCGGTCTTGGGGAAGGGAATCACGTCGCGGATCGAGCTCTCCCCCGCCAGAATCATCACCAGCCGGTCCAGGCCCAGCGCAATCCCGCCGTGCGGAGGCGCGCCGTATTCGAGCGCGTCCAGCAGGAAGCCGAACCGCGCCCGCGCATCCTCGTCGCTGAAGCCGAGCGCGGCGAACACCTTCTGCTGGACGTCGCGGCGGTGTATACGGATCGAGCCCGAGGCCATCTCCACCCCGTTCAGCACCACATCGTAGGACTTGGCGCGGCAGTGCGCCGGGTCGGAGGCGAGCTTCTCCAGGTCCTCGTCGTGGACCGACGTGAAGGGGTGGTGCGCCGCGTCCCAGCGGTTCTCCTCCTGGTTCCACTCGAACATCGGGAAGTCGATTACCCACAGGAAGCGGAGATCCGCCGGGTCGAGCAGTCCGTGCTTGTCCGCGTAGCGCTGCCCGGCGAACAGGCGGAGCTGCCCGCAAGCTTCCAGCACGGCCACTTCCGGCCGGTGGCCCTGGGGCGAGCCGGTCCAGCCCGCCAGCAGCAGCAGGTCCTCGGCGGTGGCTCCGGTGCGCTCGCGCACCAGGCTCATCGGCGCCGGAAAATCGCGCTCCAGGCGCTTGAGGTCGTCATAGACGCGCAAGCCACGCTCGGCGCCGAACTGCTTCAGCTCGTCGCGTTCCTTCCGGCTGGCGCCTCCGGCCTTCGGCGTCGCGATGGCCACCAGCGGTAACTTGTTTGCGGACTCGAGCGCCGTGCCTGCGAAGAGGTCCTCCACCCTGTGGAACGGCGGCAGCCGCAGGTCCGGCTTGTCCGTCCCGAAGCTATCCATCGCCTCAAGCCAGGTGAGGCGGGGGAACGGATACCGGATCTCGTAACCGGCCACCTGGCAGATCTGCTGGATCAGTGGCTCGCTCACCTCGAAAATGCTCTCCTGCTGCGGGAAGGCCATCTCCAGGTCGATCTGGGTGAACTCCGGCTGGCGGTCCGCGCGCAGGTCCTCGTCGCGGAGACAGCGCACGATCTGGAAGTACTTGTCGAAGCCGCTGACCATGAGGAGCTGCTTGAAGAGCTGCGGCGATTGGGGCAGCGCGTAGAAGCTGCCGGGCTGGAGGCGGCTCGGCACCAGGAAGTCGCGCGCCCCTTCCGGGGTCGAGCCCGTCAAGAACGGCGTCTCGATCTCCAAAAAGCCCCGCGAGCATAGGTGCTCGCGGACGGCGAAGGAGATCTTCGAGCGCAGGATGATGTTGCGCTGCATGTGCGGCCGGCGCAGGTCCACGTAGCGGTAGCGGAGGCGCACGTCCTCGCTCACGTCCACGTGCTCCTCCATGGGGAAGGGCGGCACGCGCGAGTCGTTCAGGATCCAGAGCTTCTCCGCCACCACCTCGACCTCGCCCGTGAGGATGCTCGAGTTGACGGTCTCCGGCGTCCTCAGCGCGACCCGGCCTTCGACCGCCACGACGTACTCGGACCGCAGCAGCTCGGCCTTCTGGTGAATCGCGGGATCCACGTGCTCGTGGAACACCACCTGGGTGACGCCCTCGCGATCGCGCAGGTGGATGAAGATCACCCCGCCCAGGTCGCGCCGCCGGTACACCCAACCCATCAGAATGGCGCGCTGGCCGGCCTCCGATGCGCGCAGCTCGCCGCAGGTGTGCGTGCGGCGCAAGCCGCCGAGGAAGTCCAGTGGTACAGTCTCCGCCATATCAGTCCGTTGTCAGTCCTTCCATGAGTTCGTCGCGCGTGAGGCTCTGCTGTTCGCCACTGGCCATATCCTTGAGCGCGTAACGGCCGGCGGCCATCTCCTCGTCGCCGAGGATCAAGGTGCGCCGGGCGCCCAGCTTGTTGGCGAGTTCCAGGGAGCGCTTCAGCTTGCCCTCCGGCGCCACCTCGACCGTGACGCCCCGGCGCCGCAGGTCGCGCGCCAGCAGGCCCGCCTCCCTTTGGGCGCCCTCTCCGAGCGCGGCGATGAACAACTCCAGCGCGGGCGCCGGTTCCGCCCGCGTTTCTTCGAGCGTCATCACCAGCCGGTCCTCGCCGATCGAGAACCCGATCCCGGGCGCCTTGATCTTCGATCCCAGCGCTTCGGCCAGACCGTCGTAGCGGCCGCCGCCGAGCACCGAGTTCTGCGCCCCCAGCGCGCCGTGCACCACCTCGAAGGTCGTCCGCATGTAGTAGTCCAGCCCGCGCACCAGCCGCGGCCGAAGCTCGAACCGGATCTGCCGCTCCCCCAAATGGCGCCTGACGGCGCTGAAGTGCGCGGCGCACTCCGCGCAAAGGTAGTCGAGAATCGACGGCAAAGCCTCGATCTTGGGCTGATCCGCGGGCACTTTGCAGTCGAACACGCGCAGCGGGTTGGTTTCGGCGCGCCGCTGGCAATCCGGGCACAACGCCGGGGCGACTTTGCGCAGCGCCTCGCGCAGCCGCTCGACAAACGCCGGCCGGCACTGCGCACACCCGACCGAGTTCAGCATCAGCTCGAAGCCCTGCAAACCCACGCGGCCGAACAGCTCCACTACCATCTCGATCACCTCGGCGTCAGCCAGCGGCGACTCCGAGCCGATGGCCTCGGCCCCGATCTGGTAGAACTGCCGGTAGCGCCCCTTCTGCGGCCGCTCGCGCCGGAACATCGGCCCCACGTAGTAGAGCTTGGCGACGCCCGGCTGCTGGTACAGACTGTGCTCGACGTAGGCGCGCATCACCGAGGCCGTCGCCTCCGGCCGCAGCGTCAGCGACGTTCCGTCGCGGTCCTCGAAGGTGTACATCTCCTTGGTGACGATGTCGGTCTCCTCGCCGACGCCACGGGCAAAAAGCTGGGTCTCCTCCAAGATGGGAGTGCGGATCTCGTGGTAGTTGTAGGCGCGGAACAGCCGCCGGGCTTCCTCCTCGACGCGGTTCCACACCGCCGTCGCTGGCGGCAGCAGGTCACGCGTTCCCTTGACGGCTTTGATCACGGCGGTTCTTCCCGATGAGAACCCATGATAACAGTTGAAACCCGCCGGCTTGAGACGGTGACCGGGTCAGCCTTCGCACGCCTGGCTGCCGCCGCAGTTTCTCCCGCGGTGGGGCCGGCGTTCCGCCGCGCGCTCGGCTACAATGCTTTTCTATGCTGCTTGTACTGATAGTCCTGGCAGTGTCTGCGCCTGCCTTCGC
>JBEKLW010000402.1:0-3444 GCA_050008815.1 Bryobacteraceae bacterium | reverse complement strand
TCCTTCCAGTACTCGGTACTTTCGATGGGAACGAACTCATCGTCCGGCTCGTCAGCCAAGACGACAACCTTGTATTTCTTCTTGATCCAGGCCAGCAGTTCTTCAACATGCTCACCATGTAGCGAAAGCTCAATATGGGGCCTTTTCACGAGAGCCAACATAGTACACCTCAATCACGATCTCGTTGTTGCGACATGTCCAGCACGCCACGTAGCGGTAGTTCAGATAGCAGTGGTATCGGTCCTTTCCGAGCGGGGAGAAGTTCCGCCAGCTCTCCTGGATCGGGCCGTCTGCCTGGAGGTCCGCCATCAGCAAGAAAAGCAACTTCTGCACATCGGCAGGCAACTTCTCCAGGCCACGAGCCACTTTCTTCTTGATTCGGACCTCATGCTTCATGGCAGTAATAATATAACCAGTTCTTATGCTTACATCAAGTCATATTCAGGGAAGCGAACGAATAAGGGCGTATCCGTCGTGCCCGACGGATGAACAGGCAGCGGTCGGGCGTGAGGGCACGGCGGATAAGACCGGTTGAACTGAACCGCACTCATTTCCGCTGCCGCCCCGCCGGGTCTCCTGCCGGGTGATATGGTGCGGGAGGCCGGGAGTGACTACCCGGGCAATGCGCGCCATGACCGCAGCAGCCCCCGGCGGCATCTCAATTCAGTATGGTGTCCCAATACTGTCCGGCTAAAGATCGAATAACGACAACTGGTTACACGGGCCGTCCAGCAGATCTTGCTCCGGAAACGCGGTAACTACCCGAGAAAGCGGCACCCGCTCGAACAGGGTGAGGCTCAGGATTTGGAGGATTTCGTAGAGGCTGCGCTCGAGCCGGAGGTCCTTCTTGAGGATCGCCACCAGCACGTACACGCTGATGGCGCTCCAGACCTGGGTCTTCACCGCGTTCATCGACGTGCCATAGAAGGCTTTGATCCGCAGGTGCTGTTTGATCCATTTGAAGAACAGCTCGACCTGCCACCGGCACATGTAGAGTTGGGCGATCTGGAGCGCCGGGAGCGCGAAGTTGTTCGTGAGGAACACGAACCGCTGCTGCGTGTCGAGATCGACATAGGTGATCCGCCGCAACGGGACGGGGTACAGCGTGGCGGTCTTGGGCCCGCAGAGCATGATCGTCTGATCGCTGCGCAGCCCGGTGGTTTTGTCCACCGGCCGCGAGACGCGCCGGACGTAGGCGAGTCCGCGCTTGCCCCGGATCACAAAGAAGGCCAGCGCCTCGGTGATCGCGTAGAGGCGCCCGAAGTCGGTGTAGCCGCGGTCGAACACGTAGAAGGCGCCCGGTTCGATCACCAGCGCATCGAGGAGGGTCACATCGGCGGCCTTCCCGTCCGTGATCGCCACGAAGGTCGGGATGTTGCCCCGCAGGTCGAGGAGCGTATGGAGCTTCACGGCCGCCTTGGTCCGCCGGAAGCGGGCCCACGGGAACAACGCGAGACAGAGATCGATGGTCGTCGCATCGAACGCGTAGGCGGTCTGGGCCAACTCGACCGCGAAGGGCTCGTCCAGATACAGGCCGCGGGCGTGCCGGATGAGGATCTGGGCGAAGTCGGCGTAGATCCGCCAGTCGCGCGTCTCGTTCGCATCGGCGAGGGTACTCCGCGCCACGCGGCCTCGCAGGCCCGCGTGGTAGAGCTTCGGCTGGAGCGCGCGCAGGCACGTCTCGATGTCGCGCAGACTCTCGCGGTACGTCAATTGGGCGAACGCGAGACAGAGGAGCTGATCGTAGCAGGAGAACGAGTGCACCCGATGGGCCCCGTGGTAGCGCGCGACGCACCGCTCGAACGCGCGTCGGGGGATCAGGTCGAGGAACTGTGCGAAGACCGTGCGACCGATGGGCATGGGCCAGTCCTTTCTGCCGGAGGGCAGTCAGTACGTCCAGGCCCAAGCCTACGCGCAAAATCGAATCGATACCAGGCATCGGTAACCGTAACACTCGAGAAATACGCCAGTTATCGTAACGCTCCGAGAAGTTAACCGGACAGTAGTGATCCTCTATATATAATTGTTCTGCTCAGTGCCCCTCCCCACCCTTTGGGCGGGGAGGGGCACTTCTCGCCCATTTGACATTCTTATTTAAGTGAGTATTCACTTACTTCTCTACATTCATATACGTATGCCGCCCAATCCGCGTTTCATGGTGACGTTCGATTCCTTGTGGAACGATTTCTCAACGCATGAGGACGACAAGGAGTGGCTTATATTCGGGTAGATAAAACGACACCACAGACCGGCAGGATGCGAACAAGCCTTGGCGCGAAGGTGATGGACCTAGCCGCGACTCCCGGGGGGCCTCCGCCGTCTGATCGCGGAGATGGCCCGGAACAACCCGACGTGGGGCGAGGAGCGGATCGCGGCCGACCTGCTCCTGAAGCTCGGGATTCGGGTGTCGCTCCGGACCGGGCGTCGCGATATGCCGAACGGGGCCAGGGGCAGGGATGGCCCTTCCTCGCAACGCTGGCGCATCGTAGTCCGACCCCACACCAAGGCGATGGACCAAGGGCAAGCGTGGCTTCTTGGATCATTGGGCCGAGAAGAGGACTTTTGCTCAATTGGCGGTCCGGGGGACCGGCACCAACATGTGCGCACGGTTCGGATTGGGCAGAGGTATTGGGCTGGAAAGAGGAACTTCTGCTGTGTCTGCCGCAGGTTAACTGAAGATCCACCAGCCTATCCAGGGGCAAAAGAAGTTCTTGCGGACCAGTGCGTCCAGCCAAGGCTGGCATGTTCAGTGGGAGTCAGTCCCACCGGGGGAATAGTCAGGACCCCCGTAGCTCGGGTTGCATCCGTGGAGGAAACGAAGCGGACGAAGCCAACCGACAAAGCCATCCTTGGGATGGTGAGCGAGTCACCGGGCCGTAACGCAAGTGAACCCACCAGTGGCCTCGAAAAAAAATGATCTCCGAAGGCCGAGCCCCTTGGTCCGGGGCGAAGGCAGCATGGCCGGCGGCAATCTGACCGATGCCGCAGGACACTTCGGCGGGGTGGTAGGGACGGCACGGTGACACAGGACATGCTGAGCAACTGGAGAAACCGTCCTCGTCCCGGCACGAAAGTGTGGGAGCAAGGGAGACTCTATAACCGGTAACCCCGGGAAAGCGGTCGAAGACGAGACGGTGGCGGATGGGTCCGGAGTAGCGAGGAAGGCGGGTAACGCCGCTGGAGCGAAGGGACCCTGCTGTTCGGGTTCCTCCGGTGAATGGGAGGCAGAGGCGCAATGACAATGGCGTCTATCAGTCTGCAAGACCTGCAACGGAGGATCTACGCCAAGGCGAAGGCCGAACCGTCCTGGCGCTTCTGGGGGCTGTACGTCCATGTGGGCAAGCTGGAGACGCTCCGTACCGCGTACGCGGCAGCGAAGGCAAACAACGGGGCGCCCGGGAGTGATGGCGTCTCGTTCGCGGCCATCGAAGCCAGCGGCGTCGA
>JBEKLW010000401.1:0-3447 GCA_050008815.1 Bryobacteraceae bacterium | reverse complement strand
GCTCGGCCACCGGGTCGGCGATCGGAATGAAGGACGAGGTGGGCGCCAACAGCAGTAGAAACGTGAAATACCCGTAGGAGGCCAGGGGGTACCGCCGGCGGTAATAGAACGCCGCGACGGCGGCCGCCACCAGGGCCAGCAGGCCGATCAGGGCGCCGGGATCGAAGAGCGTCCGGGAGATGGCAAAGTCAGGATCGACGTTCTGCCCGTAGGGCGCGAGGAACAGCCGGACGTAATACCAGATGGCGCGGCACTGTGTGAGGAAGTACTGATACCAGGTGAACTCCTTGTACGAGAAGCCGGCCGTGTCGGCGGTCCGCAACACGCGCCAGGCCATGCGGAACGCGACCGCGCTCCCAACGACGAAGAGTGCGTACAACCGCCAGTTCTTGCGGATGCCCTGGAAGGAGAAGCCCGGGTTCCAGTAGTAGTCCGTCAGGAGCAGCAGCAAGGGAAGCACCGCGGCGTTCTCCTTGGTCGTGAACGCGCCGACGAACAGCGCCAGCACCAGGAACCCAACCGGCCAGGAGACCGCCTCGCGGCGGCGGCAGAGGAACACCGCCAGCGCTCCCAGAAAGAACATCACGCTCAGCGCATCCGAGCGCCCGGCCACATACGCCACCGATTCGGTCTGGACGGGGTGCAGCAGGAAGAGCAGGCCCGAAAAAGCGGCAATTACCTCACGCCGAAACCCGCTCACGCCCGCCCGCTCCAGCAGCCGGCGCACGATCAGGATGCACATCCCGCCCGTGACAAGGTGCATCAGCAGGTTCAAGAGGTGATAGGAATACGGTTGCTGCTCGGACAGCCGGCAGTTCAGCCAGAAGCTAAGCATCAGGAGCGGGCGCACTCCGCCCATCCAGTGCCTCAGGTTGAGGTGCTCCCACTTCTGGCCGACGAACGGCAGGTAGAAGTCATCGAACAGGAACGCGCCGCGCAGGGCCGGTTCGTAGACCGCATAGAGCAGGAAGAGCGCGCCCAGACCCGCCGCCAGAACGTGCCAGGGCTGGAGGCCCCGCTGGGGCGCGGCGACGGGCGCCGGCTTCTTCTCAGGCCTGCGCTTTCCCTTTTTCATCGAGTGCTTTGAGATGGAATTCCAGAATGGCTACGCGCTGCGCCAGGGCGATGTTGGTGTCCTTGAGCGCCGAGATGATCACCGACAAGCGGAACAAAACGAGCAGGAACAGGCAGCCGACCAGCGTGAGCACCGCCAGCGGCGGGGGAGTGATGCCGAGCAGCTCCGCCAGCCAGTGCATGACGTAGCGCGAGCGCGAGAGCACCAGCAGCGTCAGCGCCGCGCCGAGCCAGCTCACCGAGTACTCGACTCGGATGTGCGAACGCCGCACCGATACCAGCACCATCACGATGAGCAGCAGGCTCAGACCCGTGAGAGCGTTCAAGAGGCCTTCCATGTGTCCTCCTGGGTGGAAGGAGCCGCGGGCGCGCCCCCCGCCTCGCCGAGCTCGGCGCGATGCCTCCGACGCCGCGGGCGCCGGCCCTCGTACTTCAGCAGGTTCACGAACACGCCCAGCAGCACGTGCACGATGTAGTACAGTGATTTCAGCGCCGTGATCGAGCTGCGGCCGGCCATGCGCCGCCGCATGCGGCAGGGCACCTCGAGAAACTCGAACGCCTTGCGCTGAAGGACCACCAGCGCCTCAATCTCGGGATACTCCAGCGGGAAGCTCTGGCTGAAGACTTGCAGCGCCTCGCGGTTGACCCCCACAAAGCCCGAGGTGGGGTCGCGCACGGCCTTGCCCAGGATGGGCCGCAGAACCAGGCGGAAGAAGCGTATCCCGAGCCGGCGCAGGAAGCTCGAAGGAGGGTTGTCGTCGCCCACGAAGCGCGAGCCAATCACCATCTGGCAGCCCGAGGCACGCAGCGCATCGAACACGGCCGGTATGGAATGAGGATCGTGCTGGCCGTCGCCGTCCAGGCGGATCACGTAGTCGTAGCCCATCTCGAAGGCGAGCTTGTAGCCGGCCTGGACGGCTCCGCCCAGGCCGAGATGGTGCGGCAGGGACAGGACCTGCGCACCGGCGGCGCGCGCCACCCTGACCGTGCCGTCCCTGGAGCAGTCGTTGATGACCAGCACCGGGACGCCCGGCGCCGTCTCCCGGATCTCGCGCACGACGGTCCCGAGTGCGGCCTCCTCGTTGAAGGCCGGAACGATAATCAACAGCGAACCCGGAGCGGAGGCGCTCATCACAGCGCGGCCACCTCCCGGGAGCGGATGAAGTTCGCCCCTAGCAGCCGCTCGAACTCCCGCGCGTCGAGGCGGGCCGTGCGGCGGATCGCGCGCCGCTGGCGCAGCAATCGGGGCGCGTGCTTCAGCAACACCGCGTGCGCCCGCAAAACGATGTAGACGAGCTCGAGCAGCCCCGAGTTCTCTTTCCGGAAGCGGGCCGCGGAGCCGCGCCCGTGGAAGGCGCCCGCCAGGTGCCAGAAATAGCGCGCCAGCGTCGTCCCAGGCGCCCGCAGCAGCATGCGCAGCGGGAAATCCTTAAGCAGCACGAACAGCCGGTTCCGCTCGACGTAGTAGGCCTTGAGCACCGAGGCTGCGCCCGCCGTCCGGGAGTAGCGGTGCTCCACCACCGCCTCCGGAACGTACAGGCACCGCCAGCCGGCCCAGCGCGCGCGCAGCCCCAGGTCGGTGTCCTCGCAATACAGAAAGAACGCCTCGTCGAACGCGCCGATCTCATCCAGCATCCGACGCCGGTAAAGCGCCGCCGAGCCGCTGGGCAGCAGCACCTCCTCGGCGCAGGCGAAGCGCGCGGCGGGTTGCCGGTGCCCGCGCTGCTTGCTGCTGGCGTCGCTCGCGACCAGCATGCCCGCCGAGTCGAGATCCTGGGAGCCGGCCAGCCGCACCTGCGAGGCGCACATGCCCGCCTCGGGGTCGCTCTCCATGGCCGCTACCAGCGCGCCGATCCAGGCCGGGCTGGCCACCGCATCGTCGTTCAGTGTGGCGAGGTAGGGGGTGCCAGAACGCCGGAAGGCCTGGTTGACGGCGGCGCCGAAGCCGGCGTTGGCGGGGTTCTCGATCAAGGTCACGCCGCGCCAGGCCGCCACGGCCTCGCGCGCCAACCCCTTGCCGCTGTTATCGATAACCACCACCTCGAAGTCGCGCCAGGCCTGCCGCTCGAGCGAGGCCAAGCACTCCGCGAGCGCCGGCCCGGCACGGAGCGTCGGAATCGCCACGGTCACGAGAGCGTCAGGCAACCCTCGATTCTACTCCGCGCCCGCCGCCGGCCGCTTAGCCAGCCCAGACCCTGCCGGCGGAAGCACCCCGCGCGGCTAGCCGGATGTTTCACCAGCAATCTGCTGCGGAGCGCGATAGCAGCAGCCCGTGGGACGGGTGGGTAGTCACAAAAACCGGGTACAGACAGCCACTTTTCGCCTGCGCCACTCCCCTACTGTTCGGTGACCTCGGGAGGCGAAAAGTGGTGT
>JBEKLW010000400.1:0-3465 GCA_050008815.1 Bryobacteraceae bacterium | reverse complement strand
CGGCGCAGGCGGCGATTACGCCGTCGATCTCCGCCAGCTTGCGTTCCGCCCAGGGGTGCCGCAAAGCGGCGATGCGCCGCCGCGCTTCGAGCAACTGCGGGACGATGCGCTCGGGACGGCTGGGATCGAAGGCCTCCCAGACGCCCTGGAGCGCTGCTGCTACGGCGGCTCCCCCCGGAACCCGCTCCCAGCTTGTGTCGATGCCGTCGAAGAGGTCCGTCGAGGCGGGCGGACCGGCAACCGGCACGAACTCGCTTGAGACCGGGCCGCGGCGCGCCGGGTTGCCCATCCCCTGGCTGCGGTGCATGCTGCGGCTGAGAGAGGCGATCTCGGCATAGGAGCGGCCCAGCAGCGGGTTGTAGTCGCCCGTGTTGATTCGCAGGTTCGCGCCCTCGGCGCGGCCGTACACGTTCCAGACCAGGCGCTTGGCCTGCCAAGGCTCGACCCACTGCAACTGCTCGGGGAAGCGCGCCCGGTCCGCGGCGGCGGCGAAGGCCTCTTGGCCCAGGATGCCCGCGGCCTGGTGGTGCCCGTGGCCGTCGCGCGGGGTGCCCGAGAAGCACAGGACGATCACGTCGGGCCGGAAGCGGCGGATCACCCAGACGACGTCGGAGAGGATGCGCTCGCGGCCCCACTTGGCCAGCGTCTCGTCGGCCGATTTCGAGAAGCCGAAATCGATGGCGCGCGTGAAGTATTGCTCGGCCCCGTCGATGCGGCGCGCGGCCAGCAGCTCTTGCGTGCGGATGAGGCCCAGCAGGTCGCCCTGTTCCGGCCCGAGCAGGTTCTGCCCACCCTCGCCGCGCGTGACCGACAGGTACGCCGTGCGCATCAGGCGGCCGCGCGCGAAGTAGGCCAGCGTGTCGGTGCGCTCGTCGTCGGGATGGGCGCCAATCATGAGCACGCTGCCCAGTACTCTCAACCGATCCAGTGCCAGCCGGGTCTCGACGGCTTCCGGCGGGCGCTCCTGCGCCCCCAGGATCGCAGCCGCGGCCAACACCGAAACAATCAGAGATCTGAATCCGAGGCGAGGCATCAAGAACCATGGTAGACGATTCCCCGCAGATTTCCCCCGGCGGGCCGCTGAACGTGAGCGTGGCACGGCGGTTGCGCGGCGTGCTATAAAGGTGAGGTTCACGCCGTGGGCGCGTAGCTCAACTGGCAGAGCAACTGACTCTTAATCAGTAGGTTGCAGGTTCGATTCCTGCCGCGCTCACCACACCCTCACAGCGTCTCGTAAGCCACCAGCTCCTCGAGCTTCTTCTTGGGCTTCGGCTCGGGCCAGCCATCCGGCACGCCAATCGGCGTGATGCAGACGCGCTTGTAGCGGCTGGGGATGGCGAGAACCTCGCGCGTGACCAGGTCCGGGATGCCGTCGGTGAGGTAGGCGGTGCCGTAACCGAGGGCACGAGCGGCGAGCATCAAGTAGGCGGCGGCCATGGGGCCGTCGTGCATGTTGTAGCCCGCGCATGGGCACTCGGAGTCCGTCAGCACCACCACGTACAGCGGCGCGGTGAAGTAGCCCTCGGTCAGGCCGACCATGTACGCCTTGCGCGCTTCCCGCTCCGCCGGCGTAGCCGCCGTCTCCGCGTACTTCAGAGCCAGCTCCATGGTGCGCGCGCGCATGCGCTCGATCTTGGCCTTGTCCCTCACCACCAGGAACTTCCAGGGCTGTTGGTTCATGCAGGTGGGAGGGCGGCGCGCCGCGTCCAGGATCAGGCGCAGGTGCTCATCCGGAACCGGATCCATCTTGTAGCGCCGGACCGTCTGCCGCTTCGCAAACAGGGCCAGAAGACCGGCCGGATCACCGCCCGGCGCAGCCTTCGGCGCGTGCGCGGCCAGGGCGCCGCCGCCGACGGCCAGACCGCCGCCCGTGAGCGCGGCGGAACGAAGTAACTTCCTGCGAGTCGTGCTCATGATTGCTCCTCCGTGCGGATCGTGTAATCCTAACGACCCGCCACGTTCTGCGTGAACGCCGCCGCCGGCACCGCGGCAGCAGGTCTAACAGGATAGCCGTTTCCTACTCGAACCGAGACGCGTCGCCGGCTGTTCTGGTTTCGGTTTCCGCCGGGCCGCGCGCGCGGAATGGAAGCCAGAGCAGCATGAAGAGAGCCAGCGTGAGCACTTCGCCGGCAAGCAGATAGACGGGCCAAGGCCCCAGGTAATCCAGAAGGGACCTGCTGGCCGGCTTCAGGCAGAGGTACATGTAGTTGGTCTCAAACACCCAGTTGAAGATTCCCACGGCGGCGGCGTAAGCGTTCAGGAGCGCAAAAGCCCTGCGGACCGCGCCCGGCCGCGGCCTCTCCAGCTTGGCCCAAGCGAGGAACAAGACGGTGACCAAGATGCCTCCGTGCGCCAGAAAGTGGTAAATCGACGGGTAGGACGGCAGCGGCGCCCAGAGATCCGGAGTCAGAACCGCCGCGCCGCTCCCCGCCAGGCCCCAGAAGTAGACCAGCTCGAAGCTCCAGGCCCTGCTCCACAGCGCCGCAATCACGGCCAGCCAGACCGTCGCGTCGCACAGTTGCAGCGGAAGGCCGTCGGGAAAGCGCAGCCCCTCGTGTCCGTAGCGGTAGGCGTACCAGACCAGCTCGTTCAGGAGCAGAAACACACCCAGACAGACGCGAATCCGGGGCGCGGAGCGCGGGCGTCTCCGTGCCCACCAGCCGAGCAATCCCGCAGCGGCCAGGATCGCGCCCAGAATCCCCAGGTGAGCGGCGCCGAAGAGATGCATGTTCGCGGTCATCCAGCGGGACGACGGTGTCCCTGCGTTCGATTATCGCCGGTTCGGCTGGGGCGGCTCGGGCTGCTGGATGCTCGCCGGGCTTGCGGGGGCGGCGGCCGCCTGGAGTTGGACGGCCCGCTGGATAGTCTGCTCCGGCGCCTGCCCGGGCCGGAACTCAGTAGAAGTACAGGACGTCGGGCCGGATGTAGGTCTCCACGTCGGCGCACGGCCCGCACTGCATCGTGTAACCGGGCCAGGCCTGCCGCACCAGCTCGGGCAGCTCCCGGGGGTCGCCGGGACGGTGATAGGAGGAGAGCGCCAGGCGCGGGCGCCACCTTCCGAGCGTCTGGCGTGCACCGCGGAGCGCGTTCGACTCGGCGCCCTCGATGTCCATCTTGATGAAATCCACGCGCTCCAGCCGCAAATCCGCTACCAGCTTGTCGATGGTGGTGAGCGGAACGCGCGGCCCCGTCTGGGAGTGCTGGGGATGGATCACAACGCTGTCCGCCGCGGAGTTCTGCGGCATGTGCCGCTACACAAAACTGACGTGCTTGTGACCTAGGTACTCTCGCGGGCGGCGACGTGTTTAAGCCCGCACCCTCCCGGCGTAAGCCTGCGGCTTCCCGGGTCCCCGTCCCTCGCCGGGGCCCCCAGGTCCAACTCCTGAGCACCGGCGTGTTCTAGTTCTTGAGTTATCCTCTCTAATTTTAGGAAATTCGGCTCGAACAGATTTCCGACACTAAACT
>JBEKLW010000040.1:0-10189 GCA_050008815.1 Bryobacteraceae bacterium | reverse complement strand
CGCCGGTTCCGGAGCGGGGAGCTCACCGACAGCCCCCAAAGACCCGCAGGGAGCCGACAGGGACAGGCCGGGCTAGGTAGCGCCGTCTCCCCAGCCGGTTTCTTATTAGGAGCTTGTCTGGCCTACTCGATGGTGGTATTACTTAGGCGGGGTGTGATAGAGGAGGACGCATATGCGCCGCTTGTTCGGGATAGCGTTGCTGACGGCCGCACTGGCTACATCCGCCGTCGCGCAGCATAAGAAGCGCGTGGCGGTGTTGAACTTCGAATACGGCACCGTCCGTAGCATGGTGTCGTCGATCTTCGGGACGGACCAGGACGTCGGTAAGGGAATCGCCGACATGATCGTCGAGAGGCTTGTGCAGAGCGGCACGTACTCGGTGATCGAGCGCAAGGCGATCGACCGGATAATGGCCGAGCAGAACTTCTCCAACAGTGACCGCGCCGACACCACGACGGCGGCCAAGATCGGCCGTCTCCTCGGGGTGGATGCGATGATCATGGGGAGCATAACGCAGTTCGGGCGGGACGACAGCACCAAGGCCTTTGGCGGGGGCGCGCTGTCGCGCGTCACTGGCAGGTTCGGCGTCGGCGGCGTGTCGAGAAGCGAGGCCAAGGCGGTGGTGGGGATCAGCGCCCGGGTGGTGAACGTGGATACGGGTGAGATTCTGGTGGCGGCGAGGGGCATGGGCGAGTCCGTGCGCAAGGGGACATCGCTGCTGGGCGCTGGCGGGGGCAGCATCGTGGGCGGCGGCTCGGTCGACATGTCCAGCCGGAACTTCGCCTCCACGATCCTCGGTGAAGCCGTAAGTGCCGCCGTCGCGCAGCTCTGCACGCAGCTCGACGAGGGCGCCGGGAAACTGCCGGAGAGGGCGGTGGTGATCAACGGCCTGGTGGCGGATGCCAGCGGCGGCCAGTTGGTTCTGAACGTCGGGAGCCGGGCCGGGCTGAAGATCGGCGACCGCCTCCAGGTGCGCCGCAAGAGCCGCGAGATCCGCGACCCCGCGACGGGGAGAGTCCTCCGCAGCCTCGACAGCCTGATCGGCGAAGTAGTCATCACCGAGCTGGACGAAACGTCCGCGGTAGGGAATTACACCGGCTCGGCTCCGGCCAAGGTCGGCGACACGGTCAAGAACCAATAGCCGCAGGGCCGAGACCGAGAGCGGAACAGCGGTTCGGAGGAGAGCACCATGGGATTCAACGTGGGAGAGACCGTTGGCGATTACGAGATCGTCGGAATGCTGGGCGCCGGCGGCATGGGCAAGGTCTACAAGGTCCGAAATGTCATTTCCGACCGGGTCGAGGCCATCAAGGTCCTGCTGCCGGACCTGACCAGCGAGGCCGAGCTGGCCGACCGCTTCATGCGGGAGATCAAGCTGCTGGCCAGCCTCAATCACCCCAACATCGCCGGATTGCACACCGCGCTCCGGCTCGAGAACCAGTTGCTGATGGTCATGGAGTTCGTCGAGGGGCGGACGCTGGATGACCGGCTGAAGGACGGCCCGGTGCCGGTGCGCGAGGCGGTGGGCTATGCCTGCCAGGCGTTGTCGGCGCTGGGCTACGCGCACGAACGCGGCGTGATTCACCGCGACATCAAGCCGGCGAACATGATGGTGACGGCGTCGGGCGACCTGAAGCTGATGGACTTCGGCATCGCCAAGGCCGTCGCCGACCGGCGCCTGACCATGACCGGCACGACGCTGGGGTCGATCTACTACATGTCGCCGGAGCAGGTGAAGGGAAGCGCCAACCTGGACGGGCGCTCGGACCTGTATTCGATGGGGGTCTCGCTCTACGAGCTGGTCACGGGCACGCGGCCGTTCAAGGGCGAGAGCGACTACTCGCTCATGGTGGCGCATCTGGAGCAGCAGCCCGTCCCGCCCATCCAGATCGACCCGACGTTGCCCCCTGCGCTGAACGAGATCATCCTCACGGCGATCCAGAAAGACCCGGCCAGGCGGTTCCAGGCGGCCCCGGCCATGCGAGTGGCCCTGGAGAGCGTCGCCAAGAGCCTGGGCGTGTCCGTTCCGGCGCCCATGCCGATGCGGCCGGCGGCGCCGCCGCAGCCAGTTCCCGGTCCGACTATGACGACGCCGGTGGCGGCACAGGCGCCTACTCCGTGGCCGTCGGCTCCGCCGTCGCCGCTGGCACAGACACCCCACCCGCCGGCTTACGCGCCCGGTCCTCCGCCGCAGGGGTTCCAACCCGGGCCGCCACAGGCTTTCCAGCCCGGCCCGCCGCAGGCTCCGCCACCGGGGCCGCCGCAGCGAGCGGGACACCGGGGCTTGTGGATGGCGCTTGGCGCGGTAGCCGCCGTGCTGGTGATCGTGCTGGGGGCCCTGCAGTTGCCGCGGCTTCTGAAGACGAGGGCCGGGGCGCCCGCGACCCAGGAGACCGGCCAGCCGGCCGTGCAATCGGTTGAGTCGCCGGCCGCTGCTCCCTCGACGGCGCCTGCTGAGACGACCCCCGGCGGCAAGGCCGAGGCCGGCGCCGGGCAGCCAGCGCAGCCTGCGGTGGTGCAAGCGCCCGCGGCGACGCCAGCAGCCCCTCCGGCCCAAGCCGGACGGCCGCGAGGTCAGGCTATCCCCGTCCCAGTGGTGCGCGGCACCCGCGGCCAGCAGGTCGCGACGCCAGCGCCGGCGGGCCGGCAACCGGCTGAGGCGCCGCAGGAGGCGGCCGCGCCGCCCGTGCACCGTGCCCCCGCGGTTGATCCAGCCGTGATCGAGGAGCTCAGAGACCGCCTGGGCGCGATTGGCTCGCGCGCGAATGCCTTGCGCGGCACTCTGGAGAACCTACAGCAGCAGCAGCGCGCCCAGGGCGTCGGCCTGCGCACCGATATCGCGGCCTCCTGGAAACACATGGAATACCTGCTGGACGAGGCCGAGGCGGCGCTTAAAGCGGGCGACGCCGTGCGTGCGCGCAGGTATCTGGACCAGGCTGAACACGAGGCCGACAGCCTCGACAAGTTCCTGGGGCACTGAGGCGGCCGTCAGCTGTCAGCTGCCAGCTACCAGCTACCAGCCTGCAGGCATTCGTTCGAGCGTGCGAGATTTCCGGCGCGCGTAGGGTGGGCTGCTGATCGACCTCAACGTGCCCGTCCTCAAGGACGGAACTCACCGGCGCGTTTTCAATCCGGAAGACTCCTCTGCGTCTCTGCGGTGGATAGAATCTACGGCTGCGGCTTTTCGCGCTGGATGAGGTGCAGGAAGATGAGAATGAAGTAGCGATTTTACCCGATTGCCGGCTGCCGGCGAAATGCCCCGCGAGGCTGGCCGGCTCTGTAGTCCGTCCGGGCAGCCGCTGCGTTACCCTGAGGGTGAGCGCTGGCCGCGCGGGGGCGCGGTCGTGGCTCGAGAGACTGTGCGCCGCCCGGAGGCGGACACGTTCTCGCCAACTGTGTAGGGAGCCAACATGTTCGCTTGGATCTGCCCGAAATGCGGGCAAGAGGTCCCGCCGGCATACTCGGAGTGTCCGAACTGTGCTGAAGGAGCGCGACCGGCCGAGGCGCCGGCGGGCGCGCCGGCGCCAACGCCTGCTGGCGGGCCTCCCGTGGGTGCGCCGCCGCCCCAGCGCAGCTCCAGCGTCTCGGCGCCTTGGTGGTTTCTGGCACTGACGGTCGCGGGCACCTTCCTGGCCGTGGGAATGCTCGTCATGCTGCTTCAGCAGCGCAGGGCGGCTGCGCCGCCCCAGCCGAGCCCCAGCGTTGCTCTGGAGACGCCCGGACCCGCCACCGCCGCCGCGAGTGGCGAGTTTCGGGACATCGAGCTGACCGGCCTGCGGCTCACCGAGGACGCCCAGCAGAAGGCCTTCGTGCAGTTCGTGGTTGTCAACCACTCCGGCCTTGGTCTCGGCCGGGTGGCCGCCACGGTTCACCTGAAGGCTGTTGCCAGGCAGGCGCAGGAGCCCGTGGGGACGTTCTCGTTTGAGACGACGCTCGGGCCGTATGAGGCGAAAGACTTGCGGGTCCCGCTCGAGACCAAGCTGCGCGTCTACGAGCTGCCGGACTGGCAGTTCCTGCGCGCGGAATTGCAGGTCAGGTAGGCTTCTTCGCGCGCGGCTGCGGGCTGCCGGCCGCGGCCTGCGGTATGGTGGTTGCGATGCCGTCCAAAGCCTCCCCACGTCAGCCCGCGCGGCGCTCCCAGAAGGCCGCGGAACGCCAGCAACGCCTCGGGAAGATCCTGCAGATTCTCGACGGAACCTACCCCGCGGCTACCTGCGCGCTCGTCCACAAGAACGCCTGGCAACTGCTGGTGGCGACCATCCTCTCCGCCCAGTGCACCGACAAGCGTGTCAACGCACTCACGCCGGGGCTCTTCCAGAAGTACCCCACGATCCAAGACTTTGCCCACGCGAACCAGGAGGAGCTGGCGCGGGACATCCGCTCCACCGGGTTCTTTAACAACAAGGCCAGGTCGCTCATCGGCGCGGCGAAAAAGATCCTCGGCGACTACGGCGGGAAGGTGCCGCGCACGATGGAGGAGATGCTGGCTATTCCCGGCGTGGCGCGCAAAACGGCGAACGTGGTGCTCGGCACAGCCTACGGCATTCCCAGCGGGGTCGTGGTCGATACGCACGTCGAGCGCCTCGCCCGGCGCCTGGACCTGACGAAGAACACCGTCCCGGCGAAGATCGAACAGGACTTGATGGGGCTCATCCCGCGGGAGCGGTGGATTCTCTTCTCGCACCAGTTGATTCTGCACGGCCGGGCGCTGTGCGTGGCCCGCAAACCGAAGTGCGCCGCCTGCCCGCTCGAGCCGCTCTGCTACGCCGCCGACAAGATCGCCTGAACGCCGGGCCGGGGTGCCGCGTCGGACAGCCCTTCAGGATGACCTCGCGTGCGTTTTTAGGTGCTTGCTTTCTGGACGTGGGCCTCTATATTCTGATCTTCTTGCCCGTCGCGTTCGAGCTAGAGGATGGAGAATACGTACATGGCTGATGAAGACGCCCGTTCCGGTGCTTCCAGGAGCACAGTCTCCATGTGGTTGCCGCCCAAGTCCGGTCGGGTTGCCGCCGAGGCTTTATTGATCGCGTTCGGGGCGTTTGCTGCGTTTTGGGTGATCGCTCGCGCCTGCGTGCAGGGAATGACGGGAGACGAGGCGGAGAGCTATGAGTTGTGGGCTGCGAGAACGGGCCCGTCCCATTGGTGGCCCGCCGCGAACAACCACGTCCTCAATTCCTTGCTCATGCGCATATTCACTTCGGTGTTCCCGCTCTGCAATTTCACGGTGCGAGCGCCGGCGGTCATCGGCGCCATCATCTACATTGCGCTGGCTTACTGGTTATGCCGATCAGTGAGCGCGGAGTGGAAGGTTCGAATTCCTCTGTTCGTGTGCCTTGTCTACAATCCTTTCCTGTTCGACTATTTTGTGGCCGGGAGAGGATACGGACTGGCCACGGCGTTCCTGATGTGCGCCATCGCAATCACCGCCTGGTGTCATCGGGAGCTCATGGATGGCCATCCGCGACCCCTGGTCACGGCGACTGCACTATCATCGATTTGCCTGGCGCTCTCGTTTGCCGCGAATTTCTCGTTCGCTTTGGTGGATGCCGTCGCGCTGCTGCTGGTATTGCTTTGGGGATTCCGCTTCGCTCAGACCTCCGTGCCGGCCGAGCGGAACTCGTTAAGGGCGCGCCTCTTGGTCGCCGGCATCGTCCCCGGATTGATCCTCACCATTCTCATTCCTGCCTGGACGGTGCTCCACTGGCCACAAGGCCAACTCTGGGAGGGAGCAACGTCGCTCACCGAGACCATAACGACGGTGGTCCAGGCCTGTTTGTATCAGCTCAATCCGCACGTCGGCAACCCTCTGGTGCTGGCGCCGTTCCGGAAGGTGAGACACATCCTGCTTCCGGCGGCCTGCATCCTTGCGCTTTTTCAGGCAGTGTTGGTGTTCGTACACCGAGCAAGACTGCGGGAAATTCGCACCCGCTGGGTAGCCGCATTCGGAGCCATTACGGCCGGTGTACTTGGCCTCTCGTTGTTGGCGCACTGGTTGGCGCTTCAATTCCTGCATTTGCTGCTCCCCAGGCACCGCACTGCGATCTTCTTGGTTCCCTTGTGGACGCTGGCCGTGGGGATCATGGCTTCCATTCGGCTCCCCTCCCGCGTCAGCCGAGTGTTCCGTGGCGGCCTGATCGTGACGCTGTGTCTCCTGTCCGGCTACTTTCTGCTCTGCCTCCGCCTCACGCCTTTTAAGGAATGGGACTACCAGGCGGATCTGAAGAAAGTGTATGAGGTGGTCGCGTACTACAACCACACCCGAGGTGTGCGCGACGTCGAGGTCGCCTGGTGGTACCACGCGGCGATGAACTATTATCGGCTGCTCTCGGGGCACGAGACGCTGAACGAGTTCAGCAGTTCCATGTCTCATCCCGCCGACAAGCAACTGTACGTCCTTAACGCTGCGTTCGAGCAGGACTTCATTGATGCACACAGACTCACGATCGTGTACAAGGGGGAAACGACCGATGTTGTCGTCGCCGTCCGGCCTGAACTGTTGGCGAAACCGGTAGTGAGGTGCTACCCGCCAGAGCCGTGACCTGCGATCGCGGCCGAAACGATGAAGCCTCGGCCGCCACCTCAGTCTCCAAACAGCGACCCGCTGCGAGCGCCGAGCCACACCTACGGTTTGAGTCGGATCAACCTGCCATCGCGGAACTCGAAGATGTAGTCCATTGCATCCACCTCGGCCTGCGGCAGGTGATACTTGTCCTGCAGCCATACATTCACCGTGTGGTCGCGGAAGGTCAATTCGGCGATGAATTTCATGTCCCAATCGGCGAACGCATTGTTCAAGAAGATCACCTTGCTGTTAGGCTTCACTCGCGGTTGCACCTGCCGCATCTGCGCGAGCATGGACCGGGTGACGCGCCCGAAACTCTCGTAGGACGGCATCATCTTCTGGTTTTGGTGTACGGTTTCCCGCCATAGGAGCGCGACGCCGGCGACGACCAGGAGAGTGCGGCTAATCCTCACTGGAATGCGACGCAGCAGCGGTTCCCTCGCGATGACCTTACAGACGCCGAGGAACAGCGTGCTCAGCAGAATCGCCCAGCCCACCAGCGGAATATTAAGGCAGGAGCCGCCGCGGCCAGAAATGAACGTGATTGGCAGCGGTGACAGGATCACCAGCCAAACCATGAGGGTGAAGTGCTTACGCTTCAGACGCGACGCGACATAGAAAAGCACGGCCCACGTCAATAACACTCCGACAAAACCATGAAAGAAGCCGTCAAAGAGCGGCTGATAGAAAAAGGTATTTAAGAACTTTCCTGTCGATTCGACATAGCGTTGCCAGGTGAAGACCGGCCGATAGGCATCCAACGCGCTGAGGGAGTTCGGCCCCAGCATTTTCCCGGCGATGTAAATGGCTGTCACGACCCCGGCTATCAGCGGTTGAACGGCTTGCCGCTTGATCCAGACGACCAGGTCCGGCCACCGCCAGCCGGATGGCGGATACCAGATCGCCTCTTACAGCAGCACGATGACCGGCATCGTGACGGCCATCTCCTTTGAATCCAGGGCGGCGACATATAGCAGCAGAAACGCAATCGTCTGCTTCTTATTGAGCAGAACAGCCCGATTGCGGATCGAGATGTAGTAGGTGAGTGCGAGAATATAAAAGGTGAAACAGAGCACGTCATAGATGAACGAGGGTATATACACCATCCACGCAAGCTGAGCGTGATACGCAGTGAGCAGTGCGGTGAGGCCGCCCAGGAGCTGCGAGCCGAATAGGTGGACGGCCAGCCGGAACGCCAGAAAGACGTTGATGAGCAGCAGCAGGGCGACTCCGATGTGATACGGCAGGGGGTTCAGCCCGAAGAAATGATACATGAGGCTATAGAAAACGCCGCCCATCGGCCTGTAGTAGGTCGTGAAGAACAGAAGCAGCCCCTTGATCAACTGCCAGGGACCCCGGCTCCAGTAGGTGTAAATGTTCATCATGTCGTCTTCGGCGAACGGGGCACTGAGCCCGTGCCAGACGAAATACAGAAAGAACGCAAGGACCACAGCCGCGCCGGCGATCTGTGGAACGCCGATGAGCCTGGGCCTGTCGGGGCTTGCCGTAGCAGCCGTGCTGGAGCAAACCTGGTGCATGTAGATGTCAGTATAGCCAACTGATTGCGGCTGGTGCAGCAGAGATCGTCATCCATACTAGCAGTGCCGAGCGAGTATATTGACGGAGACGTGCGAAGTTCGGCCCCGTGCATCATCTTCGGAGCGCTGTGGCTGGCGGGCCGCGGCGGCGCGCCCGCGGGCCTACCCGCGACCGGTCCAGCGCCCGGCCGAGGCCGGGCCGCAACGGGACTGGCGTCCCGCTCTGATCGACATGGCGGACCCGGAGTGCCCGGCGTACATCGTGGGCGCCAAGCTGGCCTCGGCAACGGGGTACGCACGCGCGCGATTCGCCCAAGAACCTGCCTTGGGCTCATCTCTTCGCTGCTATGGCGATAATCGACGTTGGGGGCCAGGGCAGCAGGTGGTCTATCCGGCGCCACAGCCACACGAATCGGTCGAAGAGCCTCAAGGGCACGCGTCCCATCGTGGTGTTCTTGAGAATGCGCCCGCTGATGTACCATCCGGGGCGGGAGATGCGGTTGAAGTCCAGGATGCGTTTGACACAAAAGCCCGCCTGCTCCAGCTTCTCGCGGAGTTCCTGGTGCGAGTACCGCCGGTAGTGCCCCAGTACCGTGTCCAGCGTGCCAAAGATCTCCTGCCCATGCGGCACCAAAATGATGGCGTGGCCGCCCGGCTTCAGGACCGAGTGAATGTTCCCCAGCGCCACTTGATCGTTCTTCACGTGTTCCAGAACGTTCAGACAGGCAACTGAATCCATCTGTTCGGCGAACGGCGCAAAATCAACCGGATTCCCCAAGTCGCAGTGGCAGACCTCCAACTGAGGCCGGTGATGAAACCTCGCCCGCAAATGCGCCAGGTGCTCCGGATCGACATCCGCCGCCACGTAACGCTTTCGCCGGGGGATCAGCCGATGGGTCAGATTGCCGCTGCCGGCGCCGATCTCCATCACCTCTGTGCCGAGGTATGGGCGGATTGTGTCCGCCATCCAACGGTTGAACTGCGAGGCGGCGGCGAACGCATCCAGAATCTCCGGTCCCGGGGCTTTGTAGAGGTCCCGCGTAAAAGCGTAGCGGAGGATGACCCACACCGCCTCCGCGGCGTCCTTCAGGCCGATCTTCTTGCCTTCGTCATACGTGCGTCCGCGATAGCTGATGGGGGTTTCGAAAATCCTCGCTTGGCGTCGCGCCAGCTTGATGGTCAGTTCCGGCTCGATGCCGAACCTGTCGCTGCGCAGAGGAATGCTCTTCAGCAGTGACGTGCGGACCGCCTTGTAGCAGGTCTCCATATCCGTCAGATTCAGGTCCGCCACCAGATTGCACAAGCCCGTCAGCAGCCAGTTGGCCACAGAGTGCCAGAAGTACAACACGCGGCGCTCGCCCGCGACCATGAAACGCGAACCGTACACCGCGTCCGCTTCCCCTCGCAGAAGCGGTCGCAGCAACTTTACATACTCGCGGGGATCGTATTCCAGATCGGCGTCCTGAATAATCGCGAACTCTCCGGTGGCGTGCTCGATAGCGGTGCGTATCGCAGCCCCTTTCCCTCGGTTTCGGTCATGGCGAATCAGCCGGATCACCCCCGGGTGCTGCGCCATCATGGCCTCTGCCGCTTCGGCCGAGCCGTCGGTCGACCCGTCGTCCACCACGATGATTTCGCGCTCCAGACCGTCTTCGATTGGCGTCTCCAGGACCTTCCGCAGCAATGCCTCGACGAATTCCTCTTCGTTGTAGAGCGGCACCAGAATAGATACTTTGGAATCCGGCATAAGCGCAGGCAACTCATAGTATCAAACAGATGGCAGCCTGGAATCGAGTTCGGTGCCACGCTTCAGGGCTTGACGGCAACCACGGCCTGCGACAGCGGGTCGTTGAACAGTACCCGCAGACGCCGCGTCTTGATCAGCCCATAATCCGCCGGCAGCAGGACATAGTAGTCGAAGTCGCCGTCCGCGCCGTCGCGCACTACGGGTTTGATCCACTTGAGGCCATACCGGCGCCGGTAGAAATTCAGGCTGGGTTCGAGCGGCCAGGTGGCGCCCACGCGGACCTCAGCGCTGGGGGAGGATGGCTGCCGGTCGCGAATCAACAGAGCGATGCGCTTCGTGGCG
>JBEKLW010000004.1:0-17938 GCA_050008815.1 Bryobacteraceae bacterium | reverse complement strand
TGTCGGAACTGCTGGAACAGGGGGACGCACACGCGGCGCTCCAGCGCATCACGCCGGCCGAGCTGTTCCTGATCGCTCAGGACGCCTCCGAGCGCGGCGGCGAGGCACCGGACCTCGGCGCCGAGATCCGGCGCTGGCACGAGCGGGACCCGGAGCGGCTCAATTTCCAGGCGATTTCGCGTGCCTTCGGCACACCGAAACCCACGCTGACCAACTCCTATCGGCCCGAGCTGCTATACCTGCGCACCTTCCCCACGCTGATGGGTTACTCGAGCCGGATCATGGCCGAGAGCTGGGAGTCGCCGACCCTCTACTGGGCGGCGGTGGCCGATGGAGTGCACGTTCGCCCGACGCAACTGAACGTGCTGGTTCCGCAATGGACCGAGCGGACACTGGAACGGATTTTCGCCACCAACCTGGATGACTGGCCGGCGCTCCTCCGCGCGCTCCGCGGCGTCGCCCAGGAGGTGCGTCTGGGCCTGCGCGCGCAGACGGAGGCCGAGCAGAAGGCGGCGCTGCCGTAGGGATTCGACGGATGTCAGACCATCTCGGGAGGCACTTGCGATGAGAAAGGCGCACCGGTTCCTGGGCATGGCCGGGATGGTCGCCGCGGCGCTCTGGGGACAGGAGCGGCCGAGCACCGTCTTCCGGGTCAAAGTGGACATGGTGGTGCTGAGCTTCACGGTCACCGACAGCAAGGGCCGGTACATCAACGGCCTCAAGCCCGCCGACTTCCGCGTGCTGGAGGACGGCATCCTCCAGCGGGTCACCACCTTCGCCGAGGGGAGCAGGCCCGCCCTCCAAGTGATGGAGGACGGGAGCACCCGCCCGGTGCTCTCGGCCGGAAGCGGCGCGACAAGCGACAGCCGAGCCGATTCGTTCATCGGCACGAACGTGTTCGTCCTGTTCGACACCAGCAACTACATGTACCGCGGGTTCGTCTACGCCTCGGACGCCATCGCCGACTTCGTCCGCGGCCTGGACCGCGCCGATTCTGTAGCGATGTACACCTTCAGCCGCAACCTGAACCGCGCCGCGCCGCTCACGCGCGACCGGAACGAAGCCGTCGTCGGCCTGCGCAAGGCGGTGGCCGGCGACGACGCGGCCCTCTACAACACGCTGCTGCTGACGCTGCGCGACGCGGCCAGGGTGCCGGGGCGCAAGGTGATCATCGTCTTCTCCAACGGCCCGGACAACGCCAGCGTAGTCGCCCCCGACGACGTGCGCGCGGTGGCCGAAGACGAAGGCATCCCGATCTACGTCATCTCCACCAACGAGGTGAACAACGACCCGGTTTCGTCCAGCGTCTTCAAGCGCATCACGCAGCGAACCGGAGGTCAGGCCTACTTTGCCAAGACCTGGCAGAGGCAGGTCGAGGCGTTTGAAGCCGTCCGCGAGGCCTTGGGGAACTCCTACACGATCACCTACTACCCGCAGCCGAACCCGAACGAGGGCTTCCGGAAGATCACCGTCGAGATCCCCACGGATGCCAGCCATCGGTACCGCGTGCGGGCGCGCCCGGGCTACCGTCCGCGCGGCGGCTTCTAGGGCCGCAGCGCACACACTGCGCGGCTGGTTTCCCCGAGCCGCACATTTGGCGCCTTCTGTAAGGCGGACCCCCTGGTCCGCGGTCGGCCCCCTGGCCGACTCCCGGCTTTTGCGCCCGTAGCCCCCTCCGGGTTGCTGCGCGATACTCAAGGGAGCCATGCCGCATCGAACCCAGTTCCTGCGCCCCATTGGCGTTTTTGACTCCGGCGTCGGCGGCCTCACGGTGCTGAAAGCTCTTCGCCAGCGGCTCCCGCACCAGGACTTCCTCTACCTCGCCGACACGGCGCGCGTCCCCTACGGCCGCAAGCCGAAGAGCATGGTACAGGAGTTCGCCAGAGAAGTCTTCGAGTTCCTGCTGGAGGAAGGCGTCGAGGCCGTCGTGATCGCCTGCAACACCGCCTCGGCCTGCGCGCTGCCGGAGCTGGCCGAGGGCGCTCGGGTGCCGGTCTGGGGCGTGATTGAGCCGGGAGTCGAGGCGGCCTGCCGCGTGACGCGAAACGGCAGCGTCGGCGTGATCGGAACCAACGGCACCATCGCCAGCGGGGCGTACCAGGCGCGCCTGGAAGCGCGGGGACTGAGGGTCTGGGCGCGGGCGTGCCCCATGTTCGTGCACCTGGTCGAAGAGGGCCTCGCGGATTCGCCCGAAGCCGAGCTGCTGGCGCGGCACTACCTCGGCGACCGCCCCGACATCGACACGCTCATCCTGGGCTGCACGCACTACCCGGTGCTGGGAGGCGTGATTCAGCGCGTCGCCGGCGCGGAGGTCGCGCTGGTCTCGAGCGCCGCGGCCGCCGCGGAGACGGTGGGCACGGCGCTCGCGGGACGCCCCGCCAGCCGGGATGACGAGCCCGGCCGGATCGTGCACTACGTCACCGGCGACGTACTCGCCTACCAACACACGGCCGAGGTGATCGGCGGCGTCCAGGGCGAGATCATTGCGCTGGATGTGACGCGGCTGTCGCGCCTCGGCGCCGCCCCCCGGGCGCTAACGGCCGGTTAGAGATCAGAACTGCCAGGCGCGGACGCGCCCGCCGGTCCGCGCGCAGGCCACCGCTCCCAAGTACCCCGGCCCGGGCTCCAGGTCGGCGAGAAAGAAGCCGGGCGCAATCGGCTCGCCGAGGCCGCGAATCCCGATTCCGCGGGCTTTCAGGTACGCTTCCCGCCGCGTCCACAGGCGGAAGAACGCCTGGCGCTGCTCCTCCCCCTCAAGCGCTCGCAGCTCCAGGCACTCCGGCTCCGGCAGAAAGCGCCGCGCGATGCCCATGACGTCAACCCCCGGCCGCACCTGCTCGAGGTCCACACCGACCTCGGCGCGCGCCACCGCGTACAGCGCCAGGACGCCCGAGTGCGCCAGGTTGAAATGCACGGGCGTGCCCGCGAGGTAGGGTTTGCCGAACTCGGTGCGCTCGAAGCGCAGCGCCGCCGCGGCAATTCCGGTGTAGCGCGCGAGTATCCGCCGCAACACGCCGTGGGCAGCGGTGAACCGGCGCCGCGCCGTTTCCGACAAGAAACGCGCCGTCCGCGCCAGCTCGTCCGAGTCGAGCTCCCCGGCCACGTCCGCGCGCTCCAGCTCCGCGCGCCAGACGTGGACCTCATCGCCGGCCAGGCTCAACTCCGGGGGTGCGGGTTCCCACATCATGGTGCGGTGAATTCGCCGAGGTCCGCGGCGAGCGCCCGCAGGAAGTGGGCGCGCTGGGTGTTCAGAAAGAAATGGCCGCCTGGGAAGAGCCGCAGCGCGAAGGAGCGCGTGGTCTGCTCCGACCAGGCCGCCAGATGCTCGCGCGTGACGTTCGGGTCCTCGGTCCCGCCGTAGGCGCGGATGGGGCAGCCGAGCGGCGGCTCCTCGGTGCAGACGTACTGGCGGTACAGATCCGCGTCGGCGCCGAGCGCCGGCAAGAGCGCCCGCAGCAGCTCGGGCCGGTCGAGCATCTCGCTGGGGACACCCTGCAAGCGCCGGAGCTGATCGAGGAACTCCCGCTCGGAGGGCTCCGGCGGCGGAAGGTAGCCGACGCGGAACCGCGGCGCCCGCGCGCCGGAGACGAGCAGGCAAACCGGCAGCGGGCGGCCAGGGCAGCCAAGCGCCCGCGCCAGTTCGAAGGCGACCACCGCACCCAGGCTGTGCCCGAAGAAGGCGAAGCGCGCACCCAGATAGGGCGGAATGGCCTCGGTCAGCGCGTCGATGAGCGCGCCCATGGTCCTGAATGGCGGCTCCGCCAGGCGGCTCTCGCGCCCCGGCAGCCGCACCGGGCAAACCTCTATGGAAGCTGGCAGCGCGCCGCGCCAGCCGTGAAAGGCCGCCGCGCCGCCGCCGGCGTGCGGGAAGCAGAACAGCCGCAGCGCCGAGCCGTGCTCCGGCTCCACGCCCGGAAACCACAGGCCGGCCGCCTTCTGCTCCCGCAACTTGCGCAGCCGCAGGCCAAGCAACTGCCGCTTCTCGGGCGAAAGCCGGCTGAGGCGGTCTGCCGGTTCGGGGGCCTGCGCCGGCCGGGCGGCGTGCTTCGGCGAAGCGGCCACCTTCTGGAGCAGCCGCTCGAAGGGCTCCACGGAAAGACTCGATACATAGCCGAGGGCGGCTTCCCGCGAGGCCCTGGACAGCTCTTCGTAGTGCGCGCGATCCGAAGTCAGCCGCCGCAGCGCGTCGCACCACGGCCCCACGTCCTGCTCCGGCACCTCGGCCAGGGGCACCATCTGCTCGTCGAGGGCGGGGCGATACTTCACGATCGGGCGCACCGGCAGCAGGTACGGCAGGCCCAGCATGGCTTCCGGAGTGCCGCCCACGTCGCTCGCCAGCACCGGGATCGCCCTCAGCATCGCCTCGAGGACGACCCGTGACCGCGCCTCGGCCCACAGCGACGGAACGAGCAAGACGCGCGTGCGCGCGAACAGATCGTCGATGTTATCCACCGGCGGCAGCAGTGTGATGTTCGGCCTGGCCTCGAGCGCCGCGCGATCTCCGGCGTTCGTGCCCCAGGTGGGCACGGCGCCGAAGCGCAGATCCGGCAGGCGGTCCGCCAGCGCGAGAAAGATCGAGATGCCCTTAGCCGCGCAAGGGTTTACCAGCGTCACGAACTCGCCATCGAAGCGGCCCAGACATGGATACGGCCCCGGCTGGACGAGCGAGATGGGCACGTGGACGGCGTCGATGGCGCCCCACCGCCGCGCGTAGTCCGCGACGTACTGGCTCACCCCCACGAAGCCATCCACGCGCCGCAGCGCCTCGGTTCCAGTGGCGCTTGGAAAGGCGCAGTCCGGCCCGAACGGCAGCGCCAGCGTGGCGCGCGCCAGGTAGACCACCCGCACCCGCCCGGCAGCGAGCGCGGCTTCGAGCAGGATCTGCGCCGGGTCGTCGGTCGAGCTAAGGATGACGTCCGGCGCGAACTCCACAATCTGGCCGGCGAAGTACGCCCGCAAGTTCGGCCGGTTCGTGACCACGCACACCTCGGCGGCGCCGAGGCCGAAGCGCACCACGCCGCCCTCGGACGAGATCGCTTCGACCCGGCGCGAGGCCAGCTCGCGGACGTATTCGTCCTGCTCGCGCTCGCCGAATCTCGGAATGCGGGCCACGACACGGCAGGCGTGCCCGCGCGCCGCCAGCGCTTCCATGAGGAGACGGTTCGAGATTTCCCCTCCGCCGCGGGCCGGATAGTAGAGCGAGTTCTGCGCGAGCAGGATGCGCATCTATGCCAGATTTCGGCGGGCGGCATTCTGGCGCAGCCGCCGCAGCAGCAGCTCGCGCTTCTCCGCCGGCAGTGCCTCGGTCCCTGGCGGCTCCGGCCCCCCCTCAGCCGGGCGCAGCGAGAGCAGGTACTCCTCCATCCGCCCGGGCCGGATGCGGGCGACGAACGCGAGGGCGGCGCTCCTGGAAAGCCCGGATGTCCCCTCGTAGAACCCGCGGTCGGCCAGCAGCCGGTCGAGCATAGCGGCCCAGGGTCCGATATCGTTCTCCGGCAGGACCGGCTTGGGCATGCCGCGCTCGTCGAAAGCAGCCTCGAACCGCTCAATGCCGCGCACGCCGACGGTACAGCCGGCGCCAAGGTTCGCCTCGACCAGGCCGCCGGAGTCGCTGGAGATGGTTGGAATCCCCCGCAGTTTGGCTTCCAGCACGCTCAACCCGAAGCCCTCGTACCAGAGCGAGGGCATCAAGAGCACGCGCGTCTGCCGGAAGAAGCCATCGATGTCCCTGTAGTTCGGCAGCAGGACGACATTCGGCCGCCGCTCGAACTCCCGCCGGTCGCTGCTGGTCGTGCCCCAACCCGGCAGCGCGCCGAAGGGCACGTCCCGGAACCGGTCCGCCAGCGCGAGAAAGATCGAGCTGCCCTTGACGGCGCAGGGATTGATCATCGTGACCCGGCCCCGATGGAAGTTGGCCAGGTTCGGGAATGGCCCGCTGCCGTGAATCGGCGGGTGAATCACCTCTGGAGCGGCGCCGGCGTGCTCGGCGACGTAGCCTCCGGTGTGATACCCAATCGTGACCACCCCCGCGGCTTGGCGCACCAGATCGGTGGCCTCAGCATCGGGGTTCCAGCTCGCCGGACCGAAGGGGAAGAACTGCGGCGTGTGGGCCAGGTAGACGATGCGGCCCGGCGCCGAGCGCGCCGCCTCGCGCAACAGGACGTGCCCGAGGTCTTCGGAGGATACCAGCACCCAGTCCGGCTGGAAGTCCCGGATCTGGTCGCGCAACAGGGAGACCAGCCGCGCGCGCTCGGTCACTGAATGGACGCTCACACCGCCCCGCTCGAAGACTTGGATGCCCGGCGCCGCCGCCACACGCTGCCAGAGGTGGTCAACCTCTTCGTCCCGGACCTGCTGGTGAACCTCGTCGCGCGCTGCCAGCGCGGCGCACACGACCTGGCAGGCATGCCCCGCCGCCGCCAGGTGCTCGAGCCAAGCCAGATTGCTGCGCGTAGCCCCGCCGCGCGGCGGCAGGTACGAAGCGTTGGCGGTCAAGAGAACACGCATCGCTCTAGGGACTCTCCAGGCCCTCCTGGGCCAGCAGCGCGCGGACTTCCTCGTCGGAGAGCTGGTCCAGCTCGGCGACGATCGCCGCGTACTCGTCCGAGGCGCCTTGCTCAAGCTGCTTCAGCTCGATGGCCTTGGCCAGCTCGGCCACCGTGAAAGCGCCGCTGTAGACCACCTCCAGGGACAGCTCGGCGCCCAACTCCTTCCGAACGCGGGAGAGCATCTCGACGGCCAGCAGCGAGTGCCCGCCCAGGTCGAAGAAGTTGTCGCCGACCCCGACCGCCGCCAAGCCGAGCGTCTCGGCCCAGATCTTCGCCAGCCGCGCTTCGAGCTCGGTCCGCGGAGCCGCGGCCGCCCCGCCGCTGGCCGATCGCGCCCGCCGCGCGCCGCGCACCTGCTCGAGGATCCGGCCCGGGGAGGCTAGCTCGATCGCGATGCGCTCGTAGTCCAGCGGCCGGCGCTCCTCTGGCGCCGATCCGGCCTCGCGAGCCGGCGCGGCCTTCGGCATCCCGTCGGGCTTCGAGACAACCGCGGCCGCGTGTTCGGCGGGCAGACGAAACCGCAGCTCGGCGCCATCGTACTCCTGGTATGCCGCACCGACGCTTTCCAGGAACAGCCGGGCCGGGGCGTTGCGTTGCGTCCGCCGGTAGCGCGCCTCGACGCATGCCAGGCCACGCTGGCGCGCGATTTGGCCCAGATGCGCCATCATCCGGTGCTCGACGCCGCGGCCCAGGGCGCGGCAGCTCAGCAGGAACGTGTCGACGGCCAGCGCATCCTCGCGCGCGTTGAAGATCATGACCCCGGTCAAGCCGTAGCTGCCGAAGCGATCGCTGACCTGAACCGTCAGGCACTCGGCGGCGCCCGAATCCACCAGCTCGCGGATCTGGGCCTCGGACCGCCGGAGAGTCGTGAAGTTCATCTGGTTGGTTCGCTCGGTGAGCTGCGAAACGCGCGCAACCTGGCCAGCCGTCAGCGGGGCGATGCGGACGTCGAGGTTGAGCGAGGCCAGGAACTCCTCCAGGCTGGCGGCCTGCCTCTCCGCCCGCCCGCGCTCGAGCCGCTGGGCATAGAGCTGGCTCCGCGCGCGGTCCTCCTGGGTAATCCGCACGTGGTCGAAGGCCCAGACGTGCTCCAGGAAAGCCGGGATCTGCCCGGCGTCGTCCGGAAGCGCCAGCGTCAGCACCTCGGGGCAGTTGGCCCGCACCTCGCCGCACTCCTTGACGTTGTCGTCCACCAGGATGAACGCCTCGAGCCCCAGTCCGAGTTCCTCGGCCAGCGCGACGAGGTTCGTGGGCTTCGGCGCCCAGTTGAGCCGCGTCGCCAGGAAGTGTTCCAGCCGCAGCGGCATCTCCGCGTGCGCTCGGAAGGTCTCCTCGACGTCCTCCGGGTTGTTCTTGCTGGCCAGGCACAGCAGCATGCCCGCCTCTCGCTGCGCCAGCATGAACTCCTGGAGCAGGCGCCGGGGCGGGTCGATGACCACGCCCTCGGGGCCGTCCTCGCCGCAGATGCCGGCCCAGAGCGTGTCGTCACAGTCGAGCACGATCACTTTGTAGGGGGCGGCGCGCAGGGCGTGGATGCGCCGCGCCAGCATCGTGCCGAGCGCGGCGAAGTACTCGGGCGTATACGGAACGTGGCCCAGCTCGTCGCCGTGCGGGTCGTGCGGCTCATCCACCGGATAGAGCCGGCTCAGCTCTTCCGGCGCAATCAGGTGGACGGCGGGCAGGCCGCGCAGCCGCTCCCCGGCCAGCGCATCCATGCGGCCGACGAAATCGGCGCGCGCTCGGTCGGCCGCAAACCGCGGCGACGACGGGCAGATGGCGACGATCAGCGGCGCCGCCGAAGACCGTGCGGCGGATTCCACCAGCGCCAGGACTTGCCGGATGTCGGCTTCCAGCTCCTCCAGGCCGGCGGCGGGCTTGAATCGCGCCCAGTCCTCGAACCGGACCAGCAGGATGTTGATGCCATCGCGGTTGCCCGCCAGCAGACCGGATGGGTCCAGCAGTTGCTGGAAGACCTGGTTATAAGGGGCAAACCGGACCTGATACGCGAATCCCAGTTGCCTCATCCAGAAGGCGAGCGTCTCGGCCAGCGGCTCGGCGGTGAACGTCGCGCTGATGGCCAGCAGAGGGAACGGCGCCGGCGTCTGGCTCTGCCAGTCCGGCGAGGAGGAGCGTACCGCGGCGGAGTCGGAATCCGGAAGCATCAACCGAACCTATTCAAGTTTCGATTGTTCCATATCCGCTCTGCCAGCGGCAGGGACGCGCCCGAAGAGGTTCACGCTGCCGTGACGACAATCCTGGCCCCGCGGCGGGAGTGGGGCTTGCTTCGGATCACGATTTCGACGTCCTGATCGAGCGCCGTAAGCAAACGCATCAGACGCTCGACCGAAAAACCGTCCAGCCGATAGTTCGACAGAGCCGAGACCTTCGGCTGGCTGATGCCCAAAATGCGGGCAGCCCTGGTCTGCGACAAGCGCCGCCGCTCGAGAATCCGGTTGATGGCCAACGCCAGGCGGACCTTGGTCTGTCGCTCTGCGGCATCAGGGAAGCCGAGGTCGGCAAACACGTTGCCAGAACTCGGGACCACCGCTCGTTTCCCGTCACTATTCTGCCTTGCCATATCGCTCCTCGTAATCCCGCTGGGCCACCTCAAGACGCCTCATGACGCGTTCCACATCCCGCTTGCTGGTCTTGATCCCTTTCGGCGACTTCTTCTGAAATGTGTGCAGCACGTAGATGGCGCGCTCGAAACGGACTGTGTAGACGGCACGGTACGTGGCTCGATCATGGTCTTCGACAATCTCGAAGACACCGCGGCCCTGGCCCTTCCACGGCTTGGCCGCCGGGTGCTTGCCACCGAACTGAGCCACGCTGAGCGCGACGCCGATAGCATCCTTGACCGCCTCGGGGAAGGCCAGCAGATCCTTCTTCGACGACCCTACCCAATACAACGGTTTCTCGCCGAGAACAGGCTCACGCGCCACCTATCCCAATTGTAGGATATAGTTCGCCCAAACACCAGCAGCGTGGAGTTCTTTGGAGACCCGGGAGGCCACACGCAAGGAATTCTTGCCGCCGCGCCCCCTCCCGGATCAGACGGCGGCCGTTCCGCCCAGCTCGCGGAAGCACTCGATGGTCGTCTTGAGTCCATCCTCGAGCGCCACGCGCGGCTCCCAGCCCAGCACCCGCCGGGCCTTGGCGATGTCCGGCCGGCGCCTCTGCGGATCGTCCTCCGGCAGCGGCCGGAAGACGATCGGGCTGCGGCTGCCGGTCAGCTCTTGGATGCGCTGCGCGAACTCGAGGACCGTCATCTCGTCCGGATTGCCCAGGTTGACGGGATAGCGCTCGTCAGAGAGCATCAGCCGGCAGAGCCCGTCCACGAGGTCGGCGACATAACAGAAGCTGCGCGTCTGTGCGCCGTCGCCGAAGATCGTAATCGGATCGCCCCGCAGCGCCTGATCGAGGAACGCCGGCACCACGCGGCCGTCGCCCAGCTTCATGCGCGGCCCGTACGTGTTGAAGATCCGCGCGATGTTCGTCCGCAGCCCGTGCGTCCGGTGGTAGGCCATGGTAAGGGCCTCGGCGAACCGCTTCGCCTCGTCGTAGCAGGACCGCGGGCCGACCGGATTCACGTTGCCCCAGTAGCTCTCCGACTGCGGGTGCTCGAGCGGGTCGCCGTAACATTCCGAGGTCGAGGCCAGCAGGAAGCGCGCCTCGAAGCGCCGGGCCAGCTCGAGCAGGTTCCGCGTGCCGAGCGAGCTGGCATCGAGCGTCTCGATGGGGTGTTCCAGGTAGTCCTTCGGGCTGGCGGGCGAAGCCAGATGCAGCACCCCGTCGATCGGGCCGGCGGCCTCGACAGGCAGCGTCACATCGTGCTCGATGAACCGGAAGCGCGGGTGGCGCGCGAGGTGGGCGATATTGGCGGGCTTGCCGGTGATGAAATTGTCGAGACCGGCGACCTCGTGCCCTTCCCCCAGCAGACGGTCGGCGAGATGCGAGCCGATGAAACCCGCCACCCCACTCAGGATCAGGCGCACGTCCGAACCCCCTCCCTCAATTCTAGTCCGGATGTTTTACCACGGCCGTAGCGAGGCGCGATTGGAGGACTCGAGATACAAGGCGCGCGACGGCCGGCGCTGCGGTGTGGCGCGGGCTTCAGCCTGCCGCCTCGACACTCTTGTCGAGGGCTCCGCGCTCGTCAGCAAGCGGCTGGCCGCTAGCCGTGCGTCAGGCCGAGGCGCGCCGCGGCAGCTCGCCGGTGAGAAACGCGAACTACCGCGCCATCACGCGCGCCAGCTCGAGCAGCTTCGTGTCGAGCGGCTTGACGCCGGCGACTACCTCGCCGAGCGGTGTGGCGATGATCTCGCACTTCCAGGTTCCCACCAGAACGCCGGACCTCCCCCCAACGAGTTGTTCCACCGCCGCCGCTCCCAGGCGCGTCGCCAGCATGCGATCGGCGTAGGTCGGCGTGCCGCCCCGCTGCATGTAGCCCAGGATCGTCACCCGCAGCTCGAAGCCCAGCCGCGCGCCCTGCTCTCGGACGTAATCGGCGAAGCCCTGCGCGTTCGGCTTGGCGCCCTCGGCGACCACCACGATGGCGTGCGGCTTGCCGCGCTCGTAGGCCCGGCGGATCTCCCTGGCGATCTCCTCGGGGTCGGCCGGGCACTCGGGGATCACCACCGCCTCGGCGCCGCCGGCGATGCCCGCCATGAGCGCCAGGTAGCCGCAGTTCCGCCCCATCACCTCCACCAGCATGGCCCGCTGGTGCGAGGACGCGGTCACCTTCAGCCGGTCAATCGCCTCCAGCGCGATATTCAGCGCGGTATCGACCCCGATGGTCACCTCCGAGCCGTACAGGTCGTTGTCGATTGTCGAGGCCACGCCCACCACCGGGTAGCCCATCTCCGCCAGCGCGTGCGCGCCTGTCTGCGAGCCGTTGCCTCCAATGACCACCAGCGCTTCGATCCCGCGCCCGTTCAGCTCGCGCATCGCCTTCAGGCGCCCCTCTTCGGTCTTGAACTCCGGGCAGCGCGCGCTGCCCAGCACGGTCCCGCCCTTCTGCATGATCCCGCCGACGTCGCGCGCGCCCAGCGGGCTGAGGTTGCCCGCGATCAACCCGGCGAAGCCGTGCTCGACGCCGTACACATCGAGGCCGTTTTCCAGGCCCGTCCGCACCACGGCGCGGATGGCCGCGTTCATTCCTGGGGCGTCTCCCCCGCTCGTTAGAACCGCAATGCGTTTCATGGGTTCTCACCCTCCCGGGTTTAAGCCTCTCGGCCAGGCCTGGCTCGCTGACGCTGGCGCGCTGGCTCCGAGCAGCAGCTCGGGCGTCAGTGACCGCAGGTCCTCTATCACCAGATCGGGGTCGTACCGTCTCAGTTCGTTCGCCGGTATGACGCCGGTGGCGACGGCGATCGACCGGATGCCGGCTGCCTTGGCCGCCAGCACATCGGCCGGCGAGTCGCCGATGAGGGTGACGGGGGTCTGGACGCCGATCCAGCCATGGCCCCGCGCGTGCCGGATGGCGAGCCGAACCAGGCCCGCCCGGTCTTTGGCCGCCTCCCCAAACGCTCCGAAGCGAAAGTAACCGTCCAGGCCCGCCCGCTCCATCTTCCGCCAGCCGATGCGCGTCAGGTTGCCGGTCACCAGCTCCATCACGATTCCGCGCTGGGCCAGGGACCGCAGCGCCCGCCGCACCCCGGGACAGGTCTTGCGCTCGAGCCGCGGGCACGTCTGCAGGTAGACCGCCTGCGCGCGCGAGATGATTCCCGGCATCTTCTCGCGAATGACGCGCCGCGGCGCGCCCGCCTGGTCGAGCATGGCGGCGATGATGTCCGGGTCGAGCATGCCGTAGAGCGGGATGCCGTCGGTGGAGGTTTCGTACCCGGTGGCGCACCGGATGGCCTTCTCGAGCGCCTCGCGGTGATGCGGCCCCGCGCGGCGGAGCAGAGTGCCGTCGATGTCGAACAGCGCCAGCGCAGGCGCGCGCTTGGGTGGCATTGGAGCGGGTTGCGCCTCCCTGCGGAAACGCCTATTTTACTATGCATGGCCGAGGCGGTCCCGAGCGCGGAATACGCGTTTGCCGGAGGCAGGAAGCTGCGCCTCCTCGTGGGCGACATCACGCGTGTGGCAGCCGATGCGGTGGTGAACGCCGCCAACTCGGCGCTCGCCGGCGGCGGCGGAGTCGATGGCGCCATCCACCGCGCCGGGGGACCCGCGATCATGCGGGAGCTCGATGGGATTCGCGCCCGGACCGGTGGCTGCCCCACCGGCAGCGCCGTCGCCACCGCCGCCGGCGCGCTACCGGCCCGCTGGATCTTTCACGCCGTCGGGCCGGTCTGGAGCGGCGGTCGCCGCGGCGAGGAGGCGTTGCTGGCCTCCTGCTATCGCACCTGCCTCGCCCTGGCCGAGGAGCGCGGCGTTGCGACCATCGCCTTCCCTTCGATCAGCACCGGGGCTTACGGCTACCCGGTCGAGGAGGCCGCGCGGATTGCCGTCGCAACCGTGGCCGAGCACTTACGGCGGCCCGAGACGCGCCTGCGAGAGGCCCTCTTCGTGCTGTTCGACCGCCGCACCTTCGAGGTCTATGCCGCGGCCGTAATCCGTCCGTAAGCCGACCCGGTCTCCACTTTGTGGCGCGAGCTTTGCCGTCGTTTGGCATCCGCAATCGGACAGCTTGCTGCGTCGGCTTTGCCGTCATTTGGCATCCGCAGACGGACAGCCGACGTCTGGCACAGCTTACGGCCGCGGCGCTCGGGCCGCTACAATAGTTATATGCAGATCGCGCAAGCTGGGGCGCACAAGCTGATCCTGCTAGAGCTCGAAACCGAGGTCCTGACCGGCCTGGCGCGCCAGGCGGGTTTCGACTGCAAGCCGGAAGACGGCAAGCGCGTGGTCGCGCTCGAGCTCACGGCCCACGGCCGCCAGACGCCCCTGCTGCTGTTCGACGCCGCCGACCCCGGCAACCTCGGCTGGTTTTCGCGCTGCCAGTTCTACGTGGATGGCAACACCGGGCAAGTGTTGCAGACGCCCATCTCGCTCGCCAACTGCTGCGACCGCGCCGGCCGCCTCCTGCCCGACTCCATCCGCGTTCAGTTCTCGAAGGAGCTTCCGGAGAGCTTCCGCCTCCCCGGCAAGAATCCCGTCACCGAGCAGATGGTCTACGCCGTCTTCCTGAGCTTCCTGAACGCCCTCGCGCACACCGGCGTCGGCGTCTGCGGCGGCTCGGTAATCAGGCCGCTGGCCGGCCGCACCGAGGTCCCCGGCCCCCGCAACTGACCGCGCCCGCCGCCCCTCAGCCAGCCCTAGCCCGGATGTTTCACCAGCAATCTGCTGCGGCGCGCGATAGGGCCGCATCTACTCAAGTTGCGCTCGGCCGCCGTCCTCACAAAAACCGGGGCCAGACTACCACTTTTCGCGCTCCAAGTTCACTGAAGACACCGAACTCGCGTAAGCGAAAAGTGGCTGTCTGTACCCGGTTTTTGCATGGGCCTGCGGGCGCCGGCCGCGAGCGCGCCTTGTGGCATCGCTTGATGTTTTTGGGCCCTCTCATCGCGCCTCGCTACGATCATGGTGAAACATCCGGGCTTGTGACGCTCTCTCTGGCGATCGCCAGCACGTCCTCGACTTCCTTCTGGTACTGCCCGAGCAACTGTTCGTTGATTGCCTCGATGCGTTCTACCAGCACCGGCTGCGTGTTCGAGGCCCGCACCAGCCCCCAGCCCTGCGGGAACAGCACGCGCACGCCGTCGATGTCCACCACCTGGTGCGCCTCCCGGAAGTGCTCGGCGACGCGCTTGACCACCTCGAACTTGATCTCATCCGGACAATCGATGCGAATCTCGGGCGTCGATACCATGTGCGGCAGCCCGGCGAGCTGGGCCGAGAGCGGCTTGCCCGAATTGGCGACGATCTCGATCAGCCGGCAGGCGGCGTAGAGCGCGTCGTCGTAACCGTAGTAGCGGTCCGCGAAGAACAGGTGTCCGCTCATCTCGCCCGCCAGCTCCGCGTGCTCCTCTTTCATCTTGGCCTTGATGAGCGAGTGGCCGGTGCGGTACATGACGGCGTTTCCGCCCAGCCGCCGGATCTCGTCGTACATCACCTGCGAGCACTTCACCTCGCCGATGAAGGTCGCACCCGGCTTGCGAATGAGGATCTCGCGCGCGTAGATGGTCATCAACTGGTCGCCCCAGAGCACGTTGCCCTGCTCGTCCACCGCCCCCAGCCGGTCCGCGTCGCCGTCGAAAGCGACGCCCAGCGCCGCGCCGCTCCGCTGCACAGTGTCGATCAGCGCGCGTACGTTCGCCGGCACCGTCGGGTCGGGGTGGTGGTTGGGGAACCGGCCGTCCATCTCGAAGAACAGCTCGGTGGCATCCACGTTGAGCTTCTCGAGGATGCGGTGCATCGCCGGGCCGGCCGTGCCGTTGCCGGCATCGGCCACCACCTTCACCCGCCGCGGCAGGTTCTGGAATTGAGCCGCGACCTCCTCAACGTAGGGCGTCACCACGTCGGCCGTCCCGAACGCGCCCGCGCCGCTCGCGTAGTCCCGCTGTTCGATCAACTCGCGGATCTTCTGGATCTCGGCGCCGTAGATGGTCATGGTCCCGGAAACCACCTTGAAGCCATTGTATTCGGGCGGGTTGTGGCTTCCGGTGATCATCACCGCGCCGGTCGAGTTCAGATGGAACACCGAGTAGTAGAGCACCGGCGTGGGGACCACGCCGATGTCGGTCACGTCGCAGCCGCTCGCCCGCAATCCGCGCACCAGCGCGTCCTTGAGGCGGTCCGAGCTCAGCCGCGTGTCGCGCCCCAGGTTGACGCTCTTGCCGGACCGACGCCCGAGGTACGTACCGATCGCTCGCCCCAGTTCCTCGATGTCGGCGTCCAGCAGCTCCTCATCGGCAACGCCGCGGATATCGTATTCGCGGAAGATGGTCGCCTTGAGCATACCCTGACATTAGCATGGCCGCCCAGCCGTGCCGCCAGCACACCCGTAGCGCGCGCTCTTGAGCGTGCCGCGTCGGCACTCCTGCCGACGCACGGCGACCCTCGCGTGCTGCTCGGTCAACGACGTACACCCCCTCGCCGAGCCGCGACAGGCATGGAGCGGTTGGCTGACTCACGCGGCAGGTTCTGCGCCGCAAGCGCACTGCCGCGCGGTTGGCGCCGACAGCGACCGCAGCGCCTCACTTCTTATCCCGCCGAGACGGCGACTCCACGGAAGCGATCGAGCGTGGGAAAGGTCCCGCGCCAGGATCGCGAACCCAACGCGCTTAGCAAGTTGGTTTAAGGATAGAAGCGGGACGAAACAACAGCCTCAGCGAGGCTTCCGCGATGGTCTTGTTTGGCTAGGCGGGGTGAACCGTACCCACGGGATTTTATGGTCATTCAAAAAGGCCACCAACTCATCAGCCGCAACAGCTTCTCCAATCACGACCTGCGTCATGGACCGGAAATAGATGAGGACATCAGCCACAATCTGGGCCTCTGACACTTGCTTCCTGTTGCCAGCCGGGTCGGTAGCCACGTACATCATACCGTACGGATTCTGCGCGAGTACATCAATCTCCGACTGCAAATAGGGGCTCATGGGGGCATGTTTGCTGACGACCACGCCGACGACCGCGGGTTCCCCAGACATCAAGAGGGGCCCCCCAGAATTGCCCGGATTGAAGGCAGCATTGACGACTAAATGCTTTACCGGGCTCCTGCTATGGTCGGTACCGGCGTCAGCCCTGAAGCCACTTACGTAGCCAACGGCAAGTAGGGGCGTCGGGCCATCATAGCCGAGTGGATGGCCCCATGTGGAAACCTGTAACCCGACATCAAGCGGACGAGTGTCAATCTTGAGGCCGGTTTGAGGCGTGCCCTGAACTTTCAGGGCGGCCAGATCGCGGTGGCTATCGTCCGCGGCGATGCTCGTGACTGCGAGGCGGACCGCTCGTGTCGAAATTGCGGACAGCGCTTCAGCGGGACAGCCTGCTATGACGTGATGAGCGGTAACTACATACCCGGAGCTCAGTAGGAAACCGGTCCCCTTACTACTGTTCGTTGCGCAATAGATGAGATATACGGAGGTCACCGTTTCCCGGCCGTTGACGCTCAGTGAATCCATGAGCCATTTCACTGCAACGGGCTCGCTTTCGACAGGCGCGGGGGGAATGTCCATTGCCGCCCCAGACCTCCGGCCCCCCTCCTGCGCCAGTGCCGCCATTGCAGAGGTGAGGATCAGCAGAAAAGCCAAGACGATCGAGCACCGCATGAAAATGAGCCTCCGTTTACCTTATGTCCGGTCATCGCAGTTCCTTTCAGAGCGTATCGCAGATTTTCCCGCACGTGGGAGGTTTTCACTCCGAATTGATAGATCCCGTGACACGCCGTCCCGATCAACTTCGCCTCTAGGCTTGGGTGCGCGCCAGAGGCAGCAGCTTACCCGAACGCGTTTCAGGACAATGATGCCGTGCAGGGGGGCAGGTCTGGGGAGCCGGCCCGCCGCGATACCTGCCGGGCCTGCGAATCAGTTTCAGGCACCCGGACTCACCGCGGCTCGGGCGTTGCCGAGCCTATTACGCTGCCGGGGGCTCGTCGCCAAGGTGGTCGAGAGCGTCCCGGGCGATCCGGAGGTTCGTTATCACCCCCTCGTGGTGGTGCGGGAAGTCGTGCTCGGTGAGCACGCGCAGAGCGGCCGCGTAGCAGGCGATTGACTGGCGCAGGTTCGCCGCCCGGTCGCCCGTCGGCAGGTCCGCCCACGCAGCACCCAGGTTGTTCTGCGTTGTGGCCCAGTCCTGCGGGAAGTCCTGCTCGGTGCAGACGCCCAGAGCGGCCTCGAAGCAGGCGATGGCCTGGCGCAGGTTCGCGGCTCGGTCGCCCGTCAGCAGGTCCCGCCAGGCATTGCCTAGGTTGTTCTGCGTCCCGGCCCAGTCCCGCGGGAAGTCCTGCTCGGTACGGACGCGCAGAGCGGCCTCGTAGCAGGCGATCCCCTGGCGCAGGTTTGCGGCCCGGTCGCCCGTCGGCATGTTCCGCCAGGCAATGCCCAGGTTGTTCTCCGTCATGGCCCAGTCCTGCGGGAAGTCCTGCTCGGTGCGAACGCGCAGGGCGGCCTCGTAGCAGGCGATCGCCTGGCGCAGGTTCTCGGCCCGGTCGCCCGTTGGCAGGTTCCGCCAAGCAGCGCCGAGGTTGTTCTGCGTCATGGCCCATTGCTGCGGGAAGTCCTGCTCGGTGTAGACGCGCAGAGCGGCCTCGAAGCAGGCGATCGCCTGGCGCAGGTTCGCCGCCCGATCGCCCGCCGGCAGGTTCGCCCACGCATTCCCCAGATTGTTCTGCGTCATGGCCCAGTCCTGCGGGAAGTCCTGCTCGGTGCGGACGCGCAGAGAGGCCTGGTAGCAGGCGATCGCCTGGCGCAGGTTCGCGGCCCGGTCACCCGTCGGCAAGTT
>JBEKLW010000399.1:0-3477 GCA_050008815.1 Bryobacteraceae bacterium | reverse complement strand
CGATCAGCTGGCGGAGCGCGGTCAGCGCCCAGCAGCTGCGCGGCTCCGGCGGGCAACGGCGTCCACCGTGACAGCGGCCAAGAGTATTGCGCCCCCCACCATGTACTTAATCTCAGGCGGCTGTGCCATCAGGTCGAGCCCGTTGGAGACGCTCCCGATCACGAAGGCGCCCAGCAGCGCCGACCAGACGCTTCCGCGTCCTCCGAAAAGGCTCGTCCCACCAATGACGGCGGCGGCGATTGCTTCCAGAAGGAAAGTCCCGGTGCCCGTCTGCGTGCTTGCAGAGGTCAACCGGGAGACGAAGACAATCCCTCCGATCGACGCCATCAGCCCAGCGAGCGCGAAGACGGTGATCCGGACACCGACGACGGGAATGCTCGCCCGGCGTGCGGCTTCGGCGTTGCCCCCGACCGCAAAGACATACCGGCCGAAGCGGGTCCGAGTTGTCAGGAAGGAAAAGAGCGCAACGAGCGCGAACAGCATCACCCCGGCGGTCGGGACGCCGTTGAAGCGGCCCAGGATCTGGACGGTGGCCGCGGCAATCGCGACCACGAGTAGGGAGCGGGTGAGTACGACGAACATCGGAACCGCCAGGAGGCCTGTGCGGCGTCTGCCCACCCATGTTCCCCAGAACGCGAGCACAGAGACGCCCGCGGCGCCGAGTCCGACGGCCCATCCCCAGGGCTCCGGCAGGAACGACTGCGCAATTTTCCCGATGTGCGGCTCGAAGACGTTGACGGTGCCGGTCGACCCGAGGACACGGAGCTGCACCCCCTGCCATGCCAGGAACCCCGCTAAGGTCACGACAAACGAGGGCACACCGATGAAGGCGAACCAGGCGCCCTGGAAGGCGCCGATCAGGACGCCAGTCGCCATGGCCGCCAGGATGGCGAGCCACCATGGCCACCCGTGATTCACGATCAGCACCCCGAGCAAGGCCGAGCACAGGCCGGTCACCGAGCCGACCGAGAGATCGATCTCACCCAGGAGCAGAACCATCACGATCCCGACCGCCACTGAGCCGGTCGCGGCGATCTGGACGATGAGATTCGAGATATTTCGTGCCGAGAGGAATGTAGGCTCCTGGCTTGCGAAGAATGCCGCGATCAGGATCAACCCAAGGACCACCGGCAGCGCGCCAAGCTCCCCATGCCGCCAGCGCTGGATGGTGTAGCGCGAGAGAAGCCCGCTCGGGCTCTCCGGCGCCTGCTGCTGCGGCGTTTCCGTGGTCCGGCGCCTGCGGCTGGAGCTTTCGGGACCCGTCACGTCACTGCCTCACGAGCGCCCGTAATTGCAGCGACGACCTCATCCGGAGTCGTCGCGCCGTGCTGGAAGGTCGCCACTCGGCGTCCCAGGCGGAGCACGATGATGCGGTCGGCGATCGAGAACACCTCGTGAAGGTTGTGCGAGATGACGACGACACCGAGCCCGTGTTCGCGCAGGCGCCGGATCAGGGCGAGGACCTGCTCGGTCTGAACAACACCCAGTGCCGCCGTGGGCTCGTCGAGAATCACGAGCTTCGAGTCCCACATGGCAGCCCGCGCAATCGCGACCGACTGCCGCTGACCGCCCGAAAGCGATGCCACCTTCTCACGCACATTTGCGATCGTTGTCACGCTCAGGGTCTGGAGAACGTCGAGGGACCGCCTCTCCATCTCGAACTCCGATAGGATCTCGACGATCTGGGGGAGTAGGCGAGTGACCCGCTCACGCCCGAGGAACATGTTCTGAACGACGTCCAGATTGTCGCAGACCGCGAGATCCTGGTAGACGGTCTCGATGCCGAGTCGCGTGGCGTCGCTTGGCGTGTGGAGATGAATCTCCTTCCCGTTGAAGATCATCTTCCCTTCGTCGGGAGTGTGGGTCCCTGCGACGCATTTGATCAGGGTGGACTTCCCTGCTCCGTTGTCGCCAACGAGCGCCACGACTTCGCCGGCGTAGACCTCGAAGTCGACATTCGTGAGAGCTTGAACAGCGCCATACCGCTTCGAGATCCCGCGCATCTGGAGAATCGGCGTATGCGCGGAGGAGGCGGCTGATCCGCCGCCTCCTCCGCCATGTGTTGGCTGGGTGCCGGACAATGGAGCGCTACTGCAGAAGCTTGCCTGCGCTCTCCGGCAGGCCGGTCGTGACCTTGGCGAGCCCTCCGAACTGGCTGTCGATCCAGCCGTTGGTGGCGAGCGTCTTGACATTGCCCTGGTCTATCGGGACGACCTGCAACATGACTGACGGCACATCCACCTGGCCGTTGCTGACCGTCGCGTTCGTGCTCGTGGGCTTCTTCCCTTGCACGATCGCAGCCGCGATGTCCGCCGCCGCTGGAGCCTGCAACCGGAAGTCCTTGAACACTGTCGTTCCCTGGTATCCGAGGAGCACGTTCTGCACGCCCTCAAGGGAAGCGTCCTGGCCGGTCGTCTTAACCTTGCCCGCGAGCTTCTGCGCCTTCAGCGCGGCGATGATGCCGCCTGACATACCGTCATTTGCTGAGACGACCCCATCGACCTTGTTATTAGCCTTCGTCAGGATCTGCTCCATCACATTCTGAGCCTTGGTGGGATCCCAGCCGGGCGTCCATTGCTCATCGACCAGGACGCGCGCTTTCGAGCTGACCAGCGGGTCGAGCACCGCGTGTATGCCCTGATTCACAAGATGTGCGTTGTCGTCCGCTGGCGATCCGTTGATGATCACGAGCCGAGCGCCCTGCTTGGTGTTGTCAGCCATCCACTGCGCCTCTGCCTTACCAACGGCAACGCTGTCGAATGAGACGTAGTAGCCAAGTGGTGAGTCTCGAATCAGCCGGTCATACGCGATCACCGGAACCTTCTGCTTGTTCGCCTCGTTGACGATGACCGCAGCAGCCTTCTGGTCCACGGCCGCGACGACAAGCACCTTCGCACCCTTGGTGAGCTCCGCTTCAGCCTGCGACTGCTGCTTGCTCGGATCGTTCAGCGCATTCAGAACGTCGACCTGAACGTTCGGGATCAGCTTCTGGAGCGCCTGCTTGAAGAGCGGGGCGTCCGCTCCCTCCCACCGGGGCGTAACGTTCTCCGGCAGCAGGAACGCCACTATCGGCGCCTTGTTTCCTGCGCAGCCCGCTAGAAGGCCGAGACTCACGATCAGCAACCCTGCGAGAGTTAGTGTCGTAGCTTTCCTCATAAAAGACCTCCTCTATAAAACTGTGAATACTAAGACTAAGGCTACTTTTCGCCATTCTCACTGTCAAGAGATCGAATTCCGGCAGCAATTCCCATTCTCACCGGGTCTCGTGAGGCGGCCCTTCCTGATCTTGTCTCTTGCCCTCATCGATTGCCCTGCTGAAGTAACGGTCGTGACTGTTGAAAATGTTTAACGCGAGGGTTGGGATGTTTTCAGAAAAGACTACAAGGTCCTTGAGCGACTTGATCCGCTCCAGCATCGAGCGCTGGCCAGCAGCCAGGTCCTTTGCAGGCTTCTTGCCGAGGAGCGCTTCGACCGCGT
>JBEKLW010000398.1:0-3485 GCA_050008815.1 Bryobacteraceae bacterium | reverse complement strand
CAGCGGATCCTGATGATCGCGAACGAGATGCACCGGTGCGCGAAGCTCTTCGCCCCGGAGGACCGCGCGCGCCTTCAGAGCGGCTACGAGCGCGTGCTGCGCCTCACGGACCTCACCGTCTCGTGCCGCCCGCGACCGGCGCTGCTGCGCGAGCTGCTGCGGTGGCGAGACCTGGTGGCGGCGCTCTACGTCGGCGAAGCGCCGGCGCCAGCCGCGCACCGCGCGGCGTTCGAAGTGCTGCTGCGGTTCACGCCGGTCGCGGCGCGGCAGATCCCGCACGTGCTGGGACCCGCCTGAAGGGGTTGGCTACCGGATCTGCTTCACGCTTCCGGCAGGATGTCTCCGGACAATGCGGCCAGGAGGTCGAGGGCCAGCGCCGGGCGGCTCAGCCCTCCAAGCCGGCCACCGCCCGCGCGAAGCGCTCCACCGTGTCCAGCTTCCCGAGGGCCTCCAGGACCAGCCCGTAGTCCAGCGCCACGTACTCGTGGACGAGCACGTTGCGGAACCCCGGTAGTCCCTCGAGGTCCCCCACGAGTTCCGGCGGGATCCCCTCGACGCTGCGGAGCGCCCGCACCGCCTCCGTGTAGTCTTGGAAGCGGATGCCGCGCCGCCCAGCCAACTCCCCGGCCAGGTCGATCACCGCCTGGCACACAACCAGGAGGGAGAAGAGCACGTCGTTGTGCAGACTGAGGTCCGCGCGCAGGGCATCCGCGTCGCGGACGCGCGGCGCGATCTCGCGAAGATGCGCCAGATGGAGGCGCAGGTCGGCCAGGCGCTCGACGAGAAACGTCATCTCGCCAGCGCCTCGAGCTTGAGCCGTCGGGTCCGCGCGAGAAACGGGCGGATATCCGCCAGGCGGAGCTGGACGGTGCGGGCAAAGGCGTGATCCGCGTCCGCGTCGGCGCAGTATACGCGGACGCCGAGCGTGACGGCGGCGGTGGCGAGTTCCGGAGGCGCATCGTTCAGCACCACGACGTCCACCGCGTTCCGGTGTAGCGCGGCGATCAGCGCCGAGTTGAGCGCCATCGCGGCGCGAGCCCGCTCGGTCCGGCCTGGAACCGCGCCGACATCGAGGAGGACCGCCACATCCACGTCGCTGTCGCCGTGGGCGGTCCCGTTTGCGAGGCTGCCGAACAGGTACGCCGAAACCACGCCGCGCGGTCGCACCGCCTCGCAGTAGCCGCGCAGCGCACCCTCGACCCCGGGCGCGGGAACAGACTCTGATGCGGTCCGCATCGTTCTAAGGTACCACGCCTCCAGGCCGAGAGGCAGGGCCTGGTCCTGGCGTTCTTCAGCGACATGGTGAAGGTCGTCGTCGACGTGCGCCGCGGGCGGGTCGCCGTGGGTGGCGACGTAGCATCACGCGTGCTCGGCCGCGGCGCTGCAGATCCCGCACGTCTTGGGACCCGCCTGAAGGGGCTGGCTACCGGAATGGTACCGCCGCTTCTCGAATCAGCGTCTTGGCCTTCTTGGAAACAACATCGGTGTTCTGGATTTGTAGTCCAGATACGATGCCCCAAAGCGAATCTCCAGCTCCCGTTCCTCATACACGCTCACGAAGAAGAGCAATGCTGGTGCAAACAGGATGAGCACCCAGAGCACAAACGCCGCTGACTGAAACCAGATTCCCAGCGATAGAAACCAGGATAGAGCTGCCAGCACCATGGGATTGCGCGTCCACGCATACAGCCAATCTGCGGCCAGCTTCCGGCTGAGTGCGATGAAGAAGGGTGCACCGAGTCCCCTCAAGGCGAGGTTTACAACCGTCACCAGACACGCTGCCCCAGTGCCAATGACCAGAAGCAGGCCGATTGCGGATGGTACTGGGAGTACCCAGCCGGACCAATCTCGATGAGTGGTTACTGCTCGAACGATAGGAACACCGAATGTGAAACCCAGACCAACATGTACAAACGTCGTTGTCCAGACGGCACGGGCTGTTGTTTGGTGTCGGTCTAGTATCTTCCTGCCGAGCCAAACAAGGGGGAAGGTCAACAGTATCCCTCCCACAATGACAGACAGATTCATGACATTTGAGAGTCGTGCCTCTAGCGCCCACCACCAGACAAGCCAGATAAGCGCTAGGAGGGCAACCCTGACAAGAGATTCGACGACTCGTCTCATGGTGTCATCCTTTGGCTTTGCGAAGCCGCCGACGATACGCGCCTGGCGGCGGGCGACCGCCCGCCAGCCGCACCTACCATGCACACGGTAGCCCCGCAGCGTTAGTCGGGCGTTGGGGCGGGGCGGGACGTCGAGGGTACCCGCTCTTTCGCTTTTCCGCCGAATACGTAGAATGGGAGCACCCCAACCCGGGAGACTCGCATGGCAGCGCCGGTGCCCCCCCCTCAGGCCCCCGCGGCCACTTCCTACACCCCGATCGTCACGGACTTCCTGCGTCTGGTGCGGCTGCTCTACGCTCCCAGCGCGGTGTTCGAGGAGCAGCAGGCGAAGCCCACCTGGTTCCTTCCGTGGCTGATCATCGCGATCCTCTGCGTCGCCATCGGCTTCTGGGAGCTGCCCTACAGCCAGCGGGTCATGGAGCTGGCGATCCAGGCGATCCCAAACGCGCCGCAGCTCACGGCCGAGCAGATGCGCTCGCGGGCGATGATCGGTCTGATCGCGACGCCCATCATCTTCCTGATCCTGGCCCTTCTCAATGCGGGGATCCTGTACCTCGCGGTCTCGGTCACCGGCGCGAGCGCGCGCTACAAGGGCCTGCTCTCGGTCAGCGTCTTCGCCATGGTGATGCTCCCGATCACCCTGCTTCTGCAGGGCATCATCCTGCGGATGCGGGGGGCGCCGACTGACGCCATCACGTCTGTCGCCGACGCGCAGCCGGCGCTGGGCCTCAACGTCCTGGTTTCGGCCGACAGCGCCGGCAAGTTCCTGTCGGCGATCCTGGCTGGCATCGGACCGCTCCCGCTGTGGGGGCTGTTCATCACGGCGGTGGGCATCATGCACCTGGAGAAGGTGAAGAAGAGCGCGGCCTGGACGGCCGCCATCGCCACGTTCGTGGTGATGCTGCTGATCGGGGCCGCGCTGGCGTCGCTGCAGCGCGGTTGACGGTGTCTGGTCGGCAAACAAGCCGGGCCGCCTCGTCGGCGGCCCGGCTTGTTTCACCCCCCCCAGGCGGCTCAGTGCGGCCAGCGTCTGCCCATCCGCCCGAGGCGCCGGCGGTCCCAGAACCGGCCGTACATCCGCGCGCGGACCGAACCCCGGCTGTAGTAGGCCTGGCCCCAGCCATTCGCGCGCAGCGGGAGCCGCCCCATCGCGTAGCCGCGCGCATAGCCGCGACGCCACTCCACAGCGGCGAGTGGCCTTCGCGCCATCCGCCATCTCAGCCACTGCCGCGTGGCGCCGCGGCGCTCGAGCCACTGGGCCTCGACCCGCACCCGGGCCGCCGGTCGCTGAGCGTGGGCCGCCGCCGGGGACGCGAGCGCAACGACCATCGCGGCGCCGAGCACCGCCCGGATTCTGGATAT
>JBEKLW010000397.1:0-3492 GCA_050008815.1 Bryobacteraceae bacterium | reverse complement strand
AAGTTTATCGGACCGCCGCCCGCGGTCACGCGGATGATGGGTCTCAAGGAGCGGGCGCGCAGCTTCATGAAGGACGAGGGCGTGCCCGTGCTGCCCGGCTCGGACGGCATCGTGTACACGCCCGAGGATGCGCTGGCCGTGGCCGGCGCGATCGGCTACCCGGTGATCCTGAAGGCCTCGGCCGGCGGCGGGGGCCGGGGGATGCGCATCGTGCGCGCGCCCGAGGAGCTGCCCGCGCTCATCGTGCAGGCGCAGCAGGAAGCCGGGGCGAGCTTCGACTGTTCCGACGTTTACATCGAGAAGTACATCGAATCGCCGCGGCACATCGAATTCCAGGTGCTCTGCGACGCCTACGGCGACGTGGAAGTCCTGGGCGAGCGCGAGTGCACCATCCAGCGGCGGCACCAGAAGCTGGTCGAGGAGGCGCCCTCGCCCTCCTTGCGCCCGGAGGTTCGCGAACGGGTCGCCGCGGCGCTGCGCAAGGCCATGCCGGCGGCGGGCTACGTCAACGCCGGCACGGTCGAGTTCCTCATGGACGAGCAGGGCGGGCTGTACTTTATCGAGGTGAACGCGCGCATCCAGGTGGAGCACCCGGTAACCGAGTGCGTCACCGGCGTGGACCTGGTCAAGAGCCAGATCCTGATCGCCGCCGGGCAGCGCCTCTCCGCGATTCTGCGCCGGCCCATCCAGGCGCGCGGCCACGCCCTGGAGTGCCGCATCAACGCCGAGCATCCGGAAACCTTCGCGCCCTGCCCCGGCCGCATCACGGGGCTGAACCTGCCGGGCGGCATCGGCGTTCGGGTGGACACGGCCGCCTACACCGACTGCGTCATCCCGCCCTACTACGACTCGCTGGTGGCCAAGCTCATCACTTACGGCGACGACCGGACCGAGTCCATCGCGCGCATGAAGCGCGCCCTGGAGATGTTCGTGGTGGAGGGGATCTACACCTCCATCCCGCTGCACCAGCGCATCCTTTCCGACCCCGACTTCCTCTCCGGCAACTTCGACACCAACTTCGTGAAACGATTCGCTAACAAGGTCCCGGTGCAGTCTTCCACACCCCCCCGGCCGTGACCAGGGCCGCCGGCTGTTCGGCAATGGGTCAGTTTCCGGCTTGGGCGTTGTACGGTCACGTGGATAGCTCCCGGATGCTGGTTCGGACTTGCTTTGGTGAGTAGGTCTTGTGTCTAGAGGTCTTTGGGGCCTCTTGACAGGCGGATGCGACAACCGATAATACTCTCATGCGTGTACTTGTGCTCTTGGTGCTTGTGGCAGTCTCGTGCGCGGCTCAGGATTCGGCTCCGCCACTGGTGAATCTCGGCCGGCTTTCGATCGCACGCGTGTTTGCCAGCGGTGGCGACGGGGGTCCGGACGCCAAAGAGTTCTATGGAGTGAGGAACGCCTTCGACGGTGGAAGCAATATCATTAACGGCCTCAATTATTCCTCTTGGTCCCCGGCCAGCCAGCAGGGTTTCGTGATCGTGAGATTCTCCCAGCCCGTAACCGTGGCCGGGGTGGTGGTGGAAGGCAGTCGCTCATCTTGGGTGCGCTTGCCGGAAAGCTTCACGGTTCAAATCAGGTCAGGCGGCTCACGGGAGCTGTTTGTGTCGCCAGCCATCCCACTGAACGGACTGCGGACAGTCTATGCTGCGCCACGGCCTGTTGAGCGCGTCCGGGAAGTCATGCTGTTGTTTCAGGCGAGATTGCTATTTGACGTGGAGGAAATTGAAATCCTCGGTCCTCCCCCCAGCGGCGTCAATCTATCTCCGGTGACTCCCTTGCGCGATCCGGCGCTGGTGCGGGGGAGTTCCCGCGTGGGCGAAGCCGAGGTGGCTGCTCGAAAAGCTTTGATCCGAACGCTCGCGGGGATGCGGATCGCGGAAATGCGTGCGGCGCGCTCGGCAGCCGATCGAGCCCCGGATTCCGCCCGGAAAGCGCATGCGTGGTTTGAGGTGAATCGCGCGGCGGACCAGCTGGCGGAACTGCTGCTCAACGACGGGGATCTGAGACCTCTTGCAGAGGAGGCCAGCGCGCTGGGCGTCACGGTAGCCTGGTGCGAGCCCGGCGACGAGTGGTTCGCGAAGACACAAGGGTACCAGCAGTATCTCCGGATCTGGCCCGATGGTCCTCAGGCGGATGATGCCTGGTGGATGGGACGGGTGCCCAATGGCCCGCGCTGCGGCGACTTCGAGGGAACACGCGGAGAATATGAGGGACTGATCCAACAGTACTCCGAGTTCTTGAAGCGGTTTCCGACCAGCTTGCATGCTCCGGAAGCCAGGTGGCGGTTGCAGGACATCGAAAAAGAGCTCAAAGCTCTGGGACCCAAGTAGGATACGCAAACGGCAAATGCAGTTCGCGTCAGGAGTGTCCCCTACAACGTCAGTGCTGTCGCTAGATGGGGTGCGCCAAAGCGAACGGGCCACGGCATGCAACCGGACGTTTGGTCCGCAAATCGGGAACTGACCCACTACCTAGCGTTTAAGTACGCCTGCGGGCGCCGGCCTTCGCGCGCCGCGGCAGATTGCTGGTGAAGCATCCGGGCTAAGGCATCCGCCCGGCGGCGGGACGTGGCCGTCCCGCGCGGGCAAGACTGCCCGCCCCACGCAACTCAGCTCGGTGGGGCGGGCCGCCAGGCCCGCGGCCGACCGCCAGGTCGGCCCTAAGACCGCAGCAGATTGCTGGTGGAACATCCGTGCCCGCCCCCTTTGTGCCGCGCGCCCATCCGCGATTTGGGAATTGCGCGGCCGTCGGACCGCTGGTAGGATGGAGGCATCACTGAGGAAGGAGGTGGTCCAGGAAAATGTCAACTGGCAGTAGTAAACCGAGTGAGGTGGCCGACTGCTAAAGCTCATGCTCTGATGTGGTCGGCTTCGAATCAGTGGCGAGGCCCCGTTCCCGTGGACCGGCCGCCTCACAGATGGTTCGATGAGCCGCCGGCTCATCCTACATGGCTACCAGAGACCCCCGTGCCGCGCGTGAGCCCGGCACGGGGGTTTTCACTTTCCGGCCGGTGAGCGGCCCCGCCTGCTATACTGTCAAAGGAAACCGTAGGAAGCCGAAAGGAAGCTTGTTCCCATGAAGGCTGGGATTCATCCCGCGTACAACGCGGTCAACGTCATTTGCGCCTGCGGCAGCACCTTCACCACCCGCTCCACCCACAAGGGCGACATCCGCGTGGAAATCTGCTCGAAGTGCCACCCGTTTTTCACCGGCCGCCAGAGGCTGGTAGACACGGCCGGCCGCATCGAGAAGTTCCAGAGGAAGTACAACCGCAAGCCCGAACCCGCCAAGGCGTAACGCCAGTCCCCGCCTGCCCCGCCCCGGAGTCGGCGTGGCAGTTCCGATTCCATCCCAAGCCGCAATACTTCTAGCCCGCTTTTCTCACCACGACCGTGGCGAGGCGCGATGAGAGGGCCGCAGATACAAGGCGCGCGACGGCCGGCGCCCGGAGGCGTACTTGAACAGTACGTCGAGGACGCCGGCCGA
>JBEKLW010000396.1:0-3493 GCA_050008815.1 Bryobacteraceae bacterium | reverse complement strand
GTGGGTCGCGTGTGCCGCCGTGGCCAGACGTAGGGGCGCTGCACGCGCCGTTCTCGCCTGCACCGGCAGGCTCGGCCTCCTGGCGGCGGTGGCGGCCGGGGTGGCGGCGAGCTGGTACGGCTTCGGCACAAACATGGCAGGTGTCGTCCGTCTCGCGCAGATGAACTCCGGGGGCGGGGCGGTCCGCTGGGAGGCCCAATACCCGGTTGTGTCGGCATTCCTCTCGATGATTTCCTGCGGTCCATTCCTGGTGGTTTCGCTCGTGGCCGCCATCGGCATTGTCGCGGGCCTGAGACACAGCGGCGCCCTTGAAACCGGCCCCTTCCGCCGCGAGGCCTGGGTCGTGCTCCTGTTGAGCGGGGGTACGATGCTGGCGCTCGTTCTCGCGGGCGGCGTCCAGGCAATTCGCTATCTGACGGTCGCGCTGCCCATGGTCTCGGCACTCGCGGTCTACGGCGCCGCGGCCGTCTGTCGCTCGGCGAAAACGCTGCTGGCCATGCTGGGAACCCTGGCTGCGCTCTCGCTGGTTCTGTTTCTGCACAACTGTTTCGAGATACTGCCGGCGCCGCCCCTTCGGTTTGGCAACCTGCGAATCCTGGACAGCCGCTTCCCGCTGAATCCGCCGGACTGGTTCGATGACAACCACCCCGTGGAGAGGCGCGATTTTGGCGTCGATCGGATGTTTCGCCTGCTCGTCGCGGATGCCCGCCGGCGCTTCCCGCCAGGGCAACCGGTCAGGGCTGGTGTGCTTGTCCACGGCCTTGTGATCAACCACGACTACCTGGGGTTGTTGGCGCAAACATCTCACCTTGCGATGCGGTTTACACCCTGGTATTGGACCACCCTCGACGGTGCGGCGGCGCCCGACTACCTGATCTCATGCGTCGGGTGTGGCGCCGTCTACCCGGGCCGGCACTATTACGACCGCTACGCCGGCCTCCGTGATGAGTTCGCTTCGGGCCGCGGGGGCTACCATCTGGCGTTCGTGGCTGACGGCGATGCGGGTTGCCGGCTGCTGGTCTACAGGAAAAACTGATCGCCTCCCGGCGTCAGATCTCCGTAAGCTCTCCATTACTCCGGAGCTGCGCAACCCAGGCTTCCCGGTGCGCCGCGTCATAGCCGGAGTAATCAAAGAGGTTCAGCAGAGACAAGTGCCGGTGAACGACGCTGGTCGCAATCTTAGCCTTGTAGCCGAGCTTCTTGACGTCGCAGTAGATCTCGTAGTCGCTGCGGATTACCACTCTCTTGAGCAGTTCGGTGCGCAGAAGCAGGAGACGCATCGGCGGGTTGTGCGGCTCGATCAGCGCTTTGGACATATCCACCGCCTGACGCTCAGGGCTGTGCGCCTTGATCAGGAACGCCCGCTCTTCATCGGACTGCGCCGGGTCCACGGTTTTCGCGAATTCGGGATCCACGAAATCAGTCTTATCGATCAAAGAGCCCAGCATCCATAATTGCGGATCCTTCCGCATGAGTCGTACCATCGGCGCCAACCAGCCCTCCTCCGAGTCACGCACGATCACGTCGCACTCGACGAACGCGAAGAACTCGCCCAATTCGTGGCGGTGGCATTCAAGCATCCATTTGAGACGATCTGTTGTGTTCTCTTCGCAAAGGTGGACCGCATGGAACATCTTGCGGCGCTCGAATCCCCGGATCACCTGCCGGACTAGAGGATCTTTCGAAGCGTTGTCGGCAAGAATGAAGCGCGCCGGGAACTTGGTGTTGCGGTACAAGCTGTCCAGGCATGCCCAGAGATAGAGTGGACGGTCGTAGGTCAGAATGAACACGCAAACAGGAGGGCCTTGCGGCTCGGTCCTACGTCTTCCCGACACGCGAAACATAGCGGTGAGCATAGCACAGGTTGGCGAATTCTGGAGTGCGGTCCTGGTACAATGTGGAGTCTTGAAACCGAACCCGGCCAGTAGCGTCTGCGATATCGTAATCCCCGTCTACGAGCAGCCACAGTGGGCCGCCCTCTGCATAGCCGAGCTGGTCCGAAATACGGCGCCCGAGGTGCTCGGCAGCGTTTTCCTGGTCGACGACGCCAGCTCTTCGTCGACCCGGAGGGACCTCGAAGCGCTGGTGGGCAGGTACCCCACGGTTCGCATTCTGTCGCGGGACGAGCGAGGCGGATTTGCGCGGGCAGTCAATTGCGGGCTTGAGAAGACAACGGCTCCCTACGTCCTGTTGTTGAATACGGACTGCCTGCTGACAAAGGACGCGATCCGGAAACTCATCGGGCACTGTCAGTCCGACAACACAGTAGGCCTGGTGTCGCCCTTTTCGAATAACTCCCCTCCGTTGACCTTGCCGATGTTCGAGGGAAGCAGCTACGTCTGGATGAATGAACTCCTCGAGCGGGCTTGTCCGGCCGAGCACGCACCGGCCTGCACCATAATGGGCAACGCCCTATTGGTCACCAGGGCGTGTCTCGAGCGGACCGGTCTGTTCGACACTGCTTACGGCCTCGGCTATGGGGAGGACACGGACTATCAGTTCCGGGCAATGGAGAAAGGGTTCAACGCAGTAGCCGCGCTCGACACCTATGTATATCACCACGGCGCCGAATCGTTCCGAGCGGATCAACAATCCCTGACGCGTGCGAAGGCGGAAGGGAGGAGGCGATTCTTCTCTCGCTGGCGGAGGGAATACGACAACCTCGCGCGGTGCGTTCCCCCGGATGCCCCGCTCAGGCACGTGCTCGCGGCCACGAAGACCGCCGCGCAGTCGCCGCCTCAATGCGATCTGCTGTTCGTCCTCCCCAACCTTGACCAGAAGGTCGGCGGCTGCCATTCCGTGGTGGCCATCTGCAACTTCGCGGTTCGCGCCGGCCTCCGAGTCCAGCTTGCTTCGCTGATGGCGCGGGAGTGGGCGTCGTGGAGCGAGCCGCTGTACCTCGAACCGCTGTTCTATCGCTCGGAGGAGGAGTTCGCGCGGGAGACACGACTCCGTCCGCGGCGCGTGTTTGCGACTGCCTGGCACACCTTCGTCCCCACCAGGTTCCTGGCCGAGTCGTTGGGTATCCCCTGTGACTACTTCGTCCAGGGATACGAGTTCTACTTCCACCGAGGCGCCAGCTATGGTGCCGTGGCGGACACCTTTCACCTCGCCGGAAGAGTCCTGACTACGTCACGCTGGCTCAAGGGCATGGTCGGCACCCATTTCGCCGGCCCGATTGAGGTGCTCCCCGTCGGTTTCGAAGAAGGGCTGTTCAATACCGCGGGACGGGTGGAGCAGGCTAAGCCCCGGCTCACGTTGGCTCTGCGCGGCTCCGTGGACAAGGGTCAGCCGTTCTTGCTGGAACTCCTGCACCGCCTGGCCCGACACGCGGATCGGCTTGAGCTGACGGTTCTCGCACGGGAGACAGTCGTGCTGCCTCCCGAATGGGATGGCCGCTGCCAGGTCCGGAGACTCCCCCTGACAAGCGCTCAGATCGCGGCCATCCTCAAGAAGACCGACATTTACATCGACGGTTCTCAGGGGGAGTCTC
>JBEKLW010000395.1:0-5237 GCA_050008815.1 Bryobacteraceae bacterium | reverse complement strand
TACGACGGCCAGTTCTACCGCTACGTCGCACACGATCCGTGGTTCCAGAAGGGCTTGTGGAGGTACCACGACACTGCGCGCTGGCGGTCCTGGCGCATTCTGATGCCTGCGCTGGCCTGGCTGGTGGCGGGCGGGCAATCCCGGTACATCGACGCCGCCTACATTGCGGTCATGCTGCTGTTTGTCGGCCTGGGCACGTACTGGCTGGGCCGCTACGCGGCCTCGTACGGCCGGCATCCGGCCTGGGGCCTCGGCTTCCTGCTTCTGCCCGCGACGCTCATCTCCATCGACCGTCTCACGATCGACATTGCTCTGGCGGCTTTGTGTGCAGGATTTGTCTGGTATTCCCGGCGCGAGTCGACCGTGGGTCTCTATGCGGTGCTCGTGCTGGCCGGACTGGCGCGGGAGACCGGCTTGCTGCTGGTGGCCGCCGGATGCCTGCACGAACTCTGGAACCGGCGCTGGCGGAGGGCCGCGCTGTTCGCGACGGCGGCGCTGCCCGTGCTGGTGTGGTTCCGGATCGTCGCGGTGCAAACTGCGCGCATGGGCAGGTCTCTCGGCGCCCTTTCTCTCGGCGCCTCCGCGCCCCGATGGTTTTTCCATTACCCACTGGTGGGCATCATCATGGCGTTGTTCCGGGCCGAACCCTACCCGGTGAAGCCGCCACTCCTCCAAGTGGTGCAGGCGGTGGACGTCCTCACGCTGTGCGGCTTTCTTTTCGCGCTGGCGCTGGCGGTCTGGGGTCTGTGGCGGCGTTTGGACCGGGAACAGTGGGTTGCGCTGTGCTTTGTGGCATTGGCGTTGGTGCTGAGCATTCCGGGATACTGGCGCCACGTTTACAGCTACGGACGGCCCCTGTCGCCCTTGGTGTTCGTGGTGGGGCTGCGCGTGTTCGCCGGAGCGCGTTGGTGGGTGCTCGTTCCCATCCTTCTCATGGACTTGCGGATGGCTGTGCAGATGTCCCCGCAGATCCTGGGGATTCTGCGCGGCCTTCTATAGTGCGGACGGAGGCAGGTGATGCGAAGGGCTTGGTACCGGTACCCGCGGGTACGGTTCTGCTATTCCTTGATCCTGAGTGGGTTGGCCTTCTTGTGGCGCCGGCTGATGCGCCGCACCACCTTCATCGCCGTGACCGGCAGCGTAGGCAAGACAACCGCCACGGAGTGCCTGGCGGGCGTCTTGTCCGCGCGCTTCCCGACCAATGCGACGCAGCACGGCGACAACGGGCGCGGCGGGGTGGCGGCCACCATCCTGCGCACGAGGCTCCAGCACCGGTTTACCGTCATTGAAGTGGGCACCAAGAAGCCCGGTGCGTTGAAGAGGGCGGCCTGGCTGATCCGACCCGACGTTGTGGTGGTGCTAGTCGTGGCGGGCGTTCACACCGACAACTTCTCGACCCTGGAAGACATCGCTCGAGAGAAATCACAGCTCATGTCAAGGCTGAGGCCACAAGGGTCGGCGGTTCTGAATGGCGACGATCCCCGGGTGGCGGCGATGGCGGCGCGCTGCCGGGGCAAAGTCCTGACCTTCGGCCGTTCCCCGCAGTTCGATGTGTGGGCCAGCGAGGTGTCATCGCGCTGGCCGGGGCGGCTGTCGTTCCAGGTCCACCGCGGCGCCGAGTCGCGCATGGTGAACACTAAGCTGGTGGGGGAGCACTGGATCACTTCAGCTTTGGCGGCACTGGCCACAGCTTTGTGCTGCGGCATGGACCTGGAGACCGCCGCTTCGGCGCTCGAGCAAGTGGAGCCATCCCGCGGACGGATGGAACCGGTGCTGTTGCCTTCGGGGGCGCAGGTGCTGCGGGACGATGTCAGCACTACATTGACGAGTCTGGCGCCGGCACTCCGCGTGCTCGAGCGGGCGGGAACGCGCCGCGTGCTGGTGCTCCATGACGCCTATGATTCGGGCCTGGCCTTCAGTCCAAGGATGCGGCACCTGGGACAGATGGCCGCTCGTTCCGCCGATCTCGCGGTGTTCTTCGGCGAGCGCAGCCGGTGGCTTGCGAAGGTAGCACTCGGCGCCGGCATGAAACCGGGGAGCGCGCACCATTTTCCCGATCCGTGGGGTGCGGCGGAGTTCCTGAAATCCGAACTTCGGGAGGGCGACCTGGTGTTGCTCCGGAGTTGCCATCCCCGTCATGCGGAACGGATCTACTTCGCTCAGCTTGGCACCGTTGGGTGCCTGAAACCTGTCTGCCACAAAGTTATCCTCTGTGACAACTGTCCGGAGCTGCGGCCAGGATTGGAAGAGGCGCACCTGCTGCCCACCCCGGTCCGGCCGTTCTGGGAGCCTCTTTGATCAGGCCGCGGGCTTGCGGGCGCAGGCGGCCACGAAGCAGGCGGTGAACCGGCGAGTCGGCAGATGGCCCAGCGCGGCGAAGACCGCGAGCAGCGCGCGAATCGGCCCGTCGGCACGGCGACCCAGCAGGCGGCGCAGGGCCAGAAACAGGAGCGTCGATATCAGCCGCGGGTTGTGAATCAACGTGTCTGTGGCCAGCACCTCCAGTCCTGCCTCCTCCAGGCCCCGCACCAGTCCGGAGAGCGAGACCGTATACCCCAGCGGGTAAGGCACCCACCCCCGGCGGCTGGCCCACCGCAGCGGCGTGTAAAGCGGGTTCTCAGGATTGTCGATGGTGACAACGGCCAGGCCGCCGGGCCGGAGCACGCGCGTCAGTTCCTCGAGCGCCGCGACCAGGTCCTCCCGCGAATCGAGGTGGTCCAGTGTGGAAGTCGAGACCACCGCATCGACGCTCTCGGACCGAACTCCCAGGCTCCGGACATCGCTGACCAGGAAGCGGACTCGCGGATTGCCGCACTTGGCCTGCGCGCGCTGAGCCGTCTGCCACGCCACGTCCATTCCAATCGCGAGGGCGGCTCCGGGAAAGAGGTCGAACAGAATCTGGTCGTCTCCGTAGGCTTCCTCGAATACGTCGGTCTTGAGCACCCGGGAAACCTCCAGGTCGTGGGTCCAGCGCCAGATCAGCTCCTGGTGGACGCGCCGCTTCTGCTCGGCCACCAGCCGGTCGAGGTACCAGGAAGGAGAGGGCCGGGAACCGACGCTTTCCCACTCGCGCGGGCACGGCAGCGGTGCGGCACGGGCATTCATGCGTTTCTCAGAACATCCACTTCAGCGCGAGCTGGATCTGGCGCGAGGTTGTGGTGGTGTCGGTGATCCTGCCGGCGGAGCCAACGCGGTCCAGCGTACTGGTGAACAACGTCATGCCCGAGGGGATCTGGAAGTTGGGATGGTTGGCTAGATTGAACGCCTCCACGCGCAATCCGATGCTCTGGCGTTCCGTCCTCCAGAGAACCTTGTGGAGCGCCAGATCCAAGTTCACCAGCCCCGGCCCATCGAACACATTCCGGCCGAGGTACTGAAAAGAACGCTCTGATAGCAGCGGTTGCTTCCCTTGCAGTCCTCTTTATCTTCCTCGTCCGACCGATGACCTTTGTGGTGGTGTTCATTCTCTTGATTCCGCTGCTTCCAAAGTTACCGATGATCACCTTGCAGGGCGGTCCCGTCTGCGCCTGTACGAGACCGTGGAGTTCCCAACCTCCGAGAACTGTGCCGGCGATTGCGCCTCTGGCTCGCGGAAGCGCCCACGAGAAGTTGGCACCGAAGGTGTGGCGCAAGTCGAAGTCCGAGCGCCCGCGATTCAGTCTGTAGTTGAACATCGTCGGGACGCCGTCGCTGTTCAGATAATCGTTATTGACAACGTTGCTGGTGTCGTCCAGCGACTTGCTCCAGACATACTTGACCTGGAAGCGAAGGCCCGTCCGCCACCTGCGCTCCAGACTCGCCTGAAAGCCGTTGTAATAGGAGTCGAACTGGGTGCGCCACATCCTGGTGTGGCCGAATGCCGGGTTAAGCCGAACGCCGTTCGCGGGGAACAGCAAGTTCCCGTCCGGGAGAATCTGCGGGCGGGTGGGATTGCCCTCCGTGATCTGGCCGGCGAGATGAATTCCGCGCGAGCCCGCGTAACCGACTTGGAGCACGGTATCGCGGCCGAGCTCCTGTTGCACCAGGAGCTGGTACTGAGCTACGTAAGGCTGCCGCACACCAAAATCCAGAAGGTCCACCGAGTTGGCCGGTTTGGCGTTCTGGGCCGCTTGAAGCACGTTGGGAAACGACGGGTTGTTCATGCTGACCTGGTTGAAAAAAGGCGGTACGCGCACGCCGGCCACCACCAGTTGCTGCGTACTGAGGAGGTCATAGAAAATGCCGGCTCCGGCGCGGACCACGGTATTTCCGGAACCGAACGGGAGGAAAGCCACGGAAGCGCGGGGAGCGAAGTTGGTACTCGAAGGATTGTCGAAGAGCGGTCCACCGACGGTAGTAGCGCTGGCGTGCAGGAAGTCGGGGATCGTGGCGATCTTGCCATTCACTTCGGCGGGGACGGAGTACGGCTCGTAGCGCACGCCCAGCGTGAGGCTGAGACGCGGGCTGGCGCGGAACTCGTCCTGGATGAATCCGAAGAAGATGTTCTGCCGCCACCCGCGGATGGAATCCGAACCCGGCAGCATGACGTCTCCCGAACTCGGCCGCGCCTGGAGGAAGTCCGCCAGGGAGGTGAACTTGTAATCACCTTTAGCGTTGCGGTCCGCCCTCTGGTTAAATTGGACGCGGTCGAAAGCCACCCCCAGCCGCAGGGTGTGCGCTCCGCGAATGTGTGCCAGCGCGTAATGAAACTGGAAGTCGTTGGTGACGAAGCGCCGGGGCATCATCGAGACGTTGTCGCCGGAGGTCCCGCCGAGGCTGGTCAACCCGGCGGGCATCGCGATGTATCCCATCGGCTGGCCCGGGACCAGGGACAGTGATGCGGGAACGGAGGCGGACTGGCTGTCGTCCTGCCTATTCCACACCCGGCTGAGCCCAGCCTGGATAGCGTGAAGTGTGTTCGCGGACTGGACGAGCTGAGTTTCCGTGTGCAGGAAGTGGTAGTGGGAATCGTCGAGATAGGAGAAGTCGCCTAGGGAATCCGGCCTGTGAGTCACGGCGTTGTCGAAGGTGTAGCGGGCCGCAAATCGCAGCCGGCTCGACGGGACTGCATCCAGCTTGCCGGTGACATAGTCCTCGCGCGACGAGGTGAGGCCCCGGCTGATGAATTCGCCCGTCCCGTCGCCAAAATCGCGCCCGTTGGGCAGCGGAAACAGACTCAGGTAGGGGACGATCCGCGCAGCCACGGCGACCGTGCCTCCCGGCAGATAGCCCTGGCGAGCCGCGGCCGTCGGCGTCAC
>JBEKLW010000394.1:0-3502 GCA_050008815.1 Bryobacteraceae bacterium | reverse complement strand
ATCCCGCGCGGGATGGCGCTCGGCGTCACGATGCAGTTGCCCGAGGACGACAAGCACTCTTATACCAAGGAGTACCTGGAGACGCAGCTTGCCGGCCTCATGGGCGGCCGGATCGCCGAAGAGATCTTCATGAAGCACACGACCACCGGCGCCGGCAACGACATCGAGCGCGCCACCGACCTGGCCCGCAAGATGGTCTGCGAGTGGGGCATGAGCGATCTGGGTCCACTGAGCTTCGGCAAGAAGGAAGAGCAGATCTTCCTGGGGCGCGAGATCGCGCAGCACCGCGACTACAGCGAGGACACGGCGATCAAGATCGACCGGGAAGTGCAGAGGATCGTGCGCCACGCCTATGACCGCGCGCGCGAGATCATCGAGGAGCGCTCCGAGGGGCTGCTGCGGATCGCCGAGGCGCTGCTCGAGCGCGAGGTGCTCGACGGCGATGAGATCAACCAGTTGATCGCGGGCAAGCAGCTTCCGCCGATGCACGCGGCCCTGCCGCCGGCCGACCGCGGCACGCAGCAGGTGGTGCGCCCCGACTCCGGCCACCGTGTGCCGGGCTTGGTGGAAGGCGAGCGGCCGCAACCCGCCTGATGGCGCTGGCTCGGACTTGTGAGAGGGCCGGCTCGGGGCAGGCGCCCCGGGTCCGGCCCTTTCCCGTTTACATCTTCGATGTGGACGGCACGCTGGTGGACTCGGCCGATGACATCTGCGGCGCCGTCATCGAGGTCCTCGCGTCCATTCCTTGCCGGCCGGTGACCAGAGCCGGCCTCACTCGCTACATCGGCGTCCACCTCATCGAGATGTTCCGGGACCTTCTTCCGGACTACACGCCCGAGCAGCTCGAGCAGCTCATCGGCAGCTACCGCAGCTTCTACCGGGCGCGCGAGCACCGCGCGACGCGCCTCTACCCGGGCGTGAAGGAAGCCCTGGCGGCGCTGGCCGGCCGCAAGGCGACCGCTACCACGAAGGCGACCGCCGGCACCCGCGCCGTGCTCGAGAAGTTCGGCCTGCTCGAGTACTTCGACCACGTGCAGGGCACCGACGGCCTCCCCTACAAGCCCGCGCCGGATGTGGTGCTGGCTTCCCTGGCCGCACTCGAGGCGCGCCCCGAGGACTGCCTGTTCGTCGGCGACACGGCCGCCGACATGGAAGCCGGCCGCGCGGCCGGCGTCAGGATCTGCGCCGTGCGTTACGGCTACGGCGACCTGGCGGAGATGGCCCGCTTCGATCCGGACTACTGGATCGACGATCTGCGGGAACTGGCTTCCGGCCTGTAGCCTGCGGCCTGTGGATGGCGCGGCCCACGCCTCCGGTTTCACATGCCACCTATCCCAGCCCACGGGCCAGGCCGGTGATATCCTGGCGTTCATGAACCGCCGCAGCTTCCTCAAATCATCCGCTGTGCCGGCGCTGGCCGGGATCCCCGTGGTCGCACAGGCCCAGTCCGCCAGAGAGAAGTTCCGCATCTCGCTGGCCGAGTGGTCGATTCACAAGGCCATCCAGTCGCGCCTGGCGACAAACCTGGACTTCCCCCGCATCGCCCGCGAGCAGTTCGGCATCGAGGGCCTGGAGTTCGTCAACCAGCTTTGGGCGGCCCCTACGCAGAGCTACGTAAGCGAGCTCAAGGGAAACATGCAGCGTTCCGGCGTCAAAGGCGTGCTCATCATGTGCGATGGCGAGGGCCTGATGGGGCACTCCGACCGCGCCGCGCGCCTGAAGGCCGCCGACAACCATCGCCTCTGGGTCGACATCGCCGCCGAGCTCGGCTGCCATTCGATCCGCACGAACATGCACGCGGAGAAGCAGCCCGCCACGCCGGCGGAGATCGATGCCTTCCTGGGGTGCTGCGCGGAGAGCTTCACCCGGCTGTGCGAGTACGCCCGGACCTCCGGCCTCAACGTCATCATCGAGAACCACGGCGGCATCTCGTCGAACCCCGACGTGCTGGTGCGGCTGATGAAGGCCGTCAATCTGCCCAACTTCGGCCTGCTGCCCGACTTCGGCAATTTCCCCAAGGAAATCGACCGCTTCGAGGCCGTCGGGAAGATGATGCCGTACGCCCGGGGCGTCAGCTTCAAGTGCTACGACTTCGGTCGGGAGGGCCAGGAAACCACCTTCGACATGGACCGGATGATGAAGATCGTCCTGGACTCCGGCTACCGCAACTGGATCGGCATCGAGTATGAAGGCGACCGCCTGACGGAGTTCGAAGGCATCCAGGCGGCGAAGCGATACCTGGACCGGCTGCTGGCCTAGCCCGATCTTCTCACACCGTTCGAAGCGAGGCGCCGCGCGATAGGGCCGCATCTACTCAAGTTGCGCTTGGCCGGCGCCCTTGCGAGCCTCACCTCACCGGCGAGTAGGATGTGGCCCTGTAAAGCGAGACGTTGATCAGGCTCGCGATCTGGCCGTGCCGGTCGATGGATTCCTTTCGCACTTTGATCCACTCGGGCTCGGCGCTGAAGGCGCTCCAGGCCTTTTCCCGCTCGGCCAGACTGACAAAGGGAATCAGGTAAGTGAGGTTCGGCATGTTAGCGCCGAAGACCGTCGAGCCATAGAGCACCGGGTGGATGCCGCAGCGATGGAAGATCTTGATCTCGGGACCGGCGAAGCGCTCGTGGAGCGCGGCCAACTGCCGCCACGTGGGCGAATGGTAAACGCGCAGCTCGAAAAGCCGCGGCGAGGCGGGCGGCGAATCAAGCGGAACGATTTCGGGCGAGAAGGCCGTGGCTTCCAGCAGCGTGTTCGTCTGCTGCTCCAGCACAGCTTCGGGGTCGCTCTCGAACTCCGCGGACTTCTTCATCAACTCCGCGTTCTCCATCATCTTCAGGTGCGTGTTCCAGAGGTGGTCTAGCGATTCGAAGCCATAGATGGCAGCCAGTTGCGGCATCTGCGGCGCCACCATGGCTTCCAGATATATCTTGGGCCCCGAGTGGACCGCACTGAGCGCGGGGAGCAGGAACTTCTCCATGAACTCGTGCTCGCGCCCGACCTGGGGGCCGTTCTTCAGGAAGAACTGCTCGAGGAGGTAGAAGCGCGTCCGCTTCTCTTCCGCGGGCCGGGCCGGGGCAGCCAGCGCGCCGAGCCCGCCCAAAGCGCCAATGAAGGATCTACGATGCATAGGGTTGTATAGAACATCCTACCTGGCGGGCCTGCACCGTGTCGCGCTGGCCCCCGGGCCGTGATCCGTCCGTAAGCTGGCGCGGCGGGCACGAACTCAGTCGACCGGGGCGGTGCCCAGGAATGCGGCATCCACCCAGCGGGTGCAGCCAGCGCTCGCCGTAGCGCGGGCACTTTTGCCTGCCGCGTCGCCACTCCTGGCGACGCAGGGCGAGTGCGGGGACAGGCCCGGGAAGCGTTGTGCCAGCCGTCGGCTGTCCGGCTACGGATGCCAAGGGACGGCAAAGCCGACGCTGCAAGCTGAAGACGGTGCTGAAAAAGTAAGCCAGAGGCGTATCCTCCGAACATTTTCGGACGTCTTTGTTTTATGCGCGGAAAC
>JBEKLW010000393.1:0-3505 GCA_050008815.1 Bryobacteraceae bacterium | reverse complement strand
CCAGAACATTTTGCGATGGAAATGTTCTGCCCGATTACGTGTGTGCGGATCCGGCCGCGCGGCCGTGGTGAGAAATGCGGGCTACTTCCGCTGCGGCTCCGCCGGGGCGCCAGCGGCCTCATCGATCCGATGGATCGCTGCCGCCAGCTCCCGGGGCTCACGGACACGGACTGTGCGGCCGCCAACGGCCTTGACCATACGCTCGATCGTGTCAGGGAACTCCTCCTGTCGCTGCCAGTACGGGCGGTAGTTCAGGTAGAAGAACCGGAGGCGGGACTGCGGGACGCGCTCGAGCATTGTCTCCGGCATCTTCCTGTCGAACCGCGATGTCCAGCCCACAAAGACGATTGCGTTGGCAGGCTCCGGCGAGGATAGTTCGGCATTCACCAGCCGGGCCAGCAGGTCCTGGAAGCCCAGCGGCTTCCGGACCACCGAATAGGAAACCATGGCGAGCTGCAGGTTCGCCAGAGCCTCGGCCAACTCCGTGTATCCCCCCGCGTCCAACTCATCCTGGCGGAAGATCTCAACCTGCTGGTCCAGGTTGAACGCCACCACCCGAAAACGCGAGAAGGCGCTGTCACGCACGATGGACGCGAGAGACCCGAGCAGAGCGCTTCTCTGGCCGGCGCTGATTCGCACGGCGTTGTACCTTGCCGGCTGCGCGTGCAGCAGAATGGTAAGCCTTCCGCCAGCTCTGCCGGACGCCGTATTCCGCACGTTGGCCCAGGGCGGCGTGGAGAGCCCGATCACCTCTCCGGGCGCCAGGGACGGTCTCACACTGCGTTCGCGCAGCGTCAGCCGCGCCACCGTGTCCGTGTGAGCCGTGCAGAAGCCTCCGAACCGGTCCAGCAGCAGGAGATCGATGGAATACCGCCCCGGACCCAGCAGCAGGGCCCCATCCACCTGTAGCTCTATCTTCGGATTGTTGGGAATCTCCCGCAGCATGGCCCCCCGGTTCAACAGGTACAAGCGCTCTTGCCCCTCCGGTGTTACGCGCAGCAGGGCCGTGAGCAGGTTGTCCTTTCCCGCGAATCTCTGCGCGGAGGAACGCACGTGGAAGGGAGCCACGAAACGGAAGCCCCAGTCCAGGCGAGGTCGCGTCCAAGTGGCGGAGCATCCGGACGCTCTCGAGGGGTGCCGCTGAAACAACTCCTCGGCCTTCCGGGCGTCTTGACCCTTCAACAGGCCTTGCGCCTTGGTCTGGAGGCAGCCCGGCCCGACTAGAAACACTAGGGCGCCAGCCAGGACCCGCCAGCACCGGAGCTGTCTCCGCGCGATGAAACGCGTGGCCAGCCGCGGTGGTGTGATTCCCGAGTCGCGCTCCATCGCCTCTCGCGGCACAGTGTTTGACGCCCGGCAAGTCCGAAGCGGTTGCACCTGAAGGCATCATAATACTGCTCCGAGCGCCGGGGATCATCACGAGCTGCGGCGGCGGATTTGCGGATCCGTTCCGGACGCCGCGACGCTCGGCGGACGGGTTGCCAACACTATGTCCTGCTTTGCACGACTTTGCGCTACACTTGGGCCATGAGGACCAGCAAGACGCTCTCGATAACGCTGCCGCCGGACATGCTGACCCAGGCCGAAGCACTCGCCAGGAAAGAGAACCGCACCATGAGCGAACTGATTCGGGAGGCGCTTCGGCACTACGAGCGGCAGCGCTGGTGGACTGAGGTCAATGAGTTTGGCCGGCAGACCGCAGAGGCCGCGGGGGTCCGCTCCGAAGAGGAGACCGTGCCTGCGATTCACGCTCTGCGCGAGCAGAAGCGAAGCCGTCCGCCGCGCCAGCGATCCAGCAGATGACTACGGTCGTCCTCGACAGCAACATCTATGTCTCGGCCGTTCTCTTCGGTGGCAAGCCCAGGGTCGTGCTGCAGCTTGCTCAAGAAGGTGCGTTCGAACTGGTCGTGTCGCCGCCCATCTGCTCTGAGGTGGAAGAGACGCTCCGCGTGAAGTTCCTGTGGCCGGAGAGTGCAATCGCCTCCGTCGGCCAGTCACTCTGGCGGGCGGCACGCGAGGTTGTGCCGCGGCGAAGAGTCACCGACTGTTCGGATCCGGACGACAATCGCGTTCTCGAGTGCGCTCTGGAATGCCAGGCTCGGGCGATTGTCACTGGTGATCGGCACCTCCTGGTGCTTAATCCGTACCGCGGGGTGCAGGTTGTCCGGCCGCAGGAGTTTCTGAACGGTCGCCTCTGGCGCTGAGGCGGTGCGGCGTCCCTGTGCCTTCGAGCCGGCGGCGGTTGGGACGTTAGCCCAGGCCGCCGCCGTTCTGGGCCAACGCCTCCAGATCACCCTGCGGCCCCGCCGGGCAGCGTGAAACTGCCGAAGGCCGCCTGCTTGGCTGGTGGCTCTCGGCTCTTCGCCCCGCGCGCGCCCTACTCCCACTCAATCGTGGCCGGGGGCTTGTGGGTGAGATCGTAGAAGACTGCCGCCACGCCCTCGATTTCGAGAAGCTCGCGGCTCATCGCGCCCAGCAGGCTTGTCTCCATCGCCACCGACTGCGCCGTCATGCCATCCACCGAATGGACGGGCCGCAGCACCACCGAATCGGGCCGGCCGGCCGTCCCCAGCGGAATCAGCACCACCGGGAACTGCCAGGTCTGGCGGTCGAACCCCGAGTCGTGCGACAGGCGCCGGACGACGGCATCGGCGCGGCGCAGGCGCTCGATGCGGTCCGCCGTCAGCGCGCTGTCGCGCACGGATAGCGCTCTGAGCGGGGCGTGGCTCTCCACCAGGGCGATGACCCGGTTGATGCCCGCCAGCCGGTTGATGAGGCCCGTCGCCTGCTCGTGGACGCTGCCGTCCGGCGCCGGCGCTTGCTCCACGGCCAGCACCGGCCGGTAGCTCCGCGAGTCGCCCTGCACGCCCACCGAGTGGACGGGCACGATCCACCCCTCCTCGGTCCGCACCAAGGGATGGTCCCCCTCCGCGCACAGGCAGCGGACCCCCAGCCCGGGGCCGGGAAACGGCTGCCGCTCGAGTAGCTCGCCAGGCAGCCCGAGCTCCTGGCCGATCTCCCGCACCTCGTCTTTGTAGAACGAGCTCAGCGGTTCGACGATGCGCCCCGCCTCGATCAGCCTCTGGATGCCGGCCACGCGGTTGTGGTGCGTCTTGATCAGATCGGCGTGTTGCGTGCCGCCGGATTCGATCGTGTCCGGGTAGATGGTGCCCTGCCCCAGTATCCAGTCGCCCTCCAGGAAGTGGCCGGACTCGATGATCTGCTCCTGCACCCGCACGAACTCCTCCCCGATGATGCGGCGCTTGCGCTCGGGATCGCGCACGCCGGCCAGCGCCTCCAGGAAGCGCCCGGCGGCGGGCTCGATGTGAATGGTCCCGGCCGCGATGCGGTCGAAGACGTGCCGCACGAACTCGGTCTCGCCCTCGCGCATGAGGCCGGTATCGACGTAGATACCGCGCACCCGCTCCGGGCCCAGCGCCCGCAGGCACAGCGTGTAGGCCACCGAGGAATCCACGCCGCCCGAGACGAAGAAGAACACGTTCCG
>JBEKLW010000392.1:0-3505 GCA_050008815.1 Bryobacteraceae bacterium | reverse complement strand
TCCTCACAAAAACCGGGTACAGACAGCCACTTTTCGCTTGCGCGAGTTCGTTGTCTTCAGCGAACTTGGAGCGCGAAAAGTGGTGTCTGGCCCCGGTTTTTGTACGGACCTGCGGGCTCACCCCGTCGCGCGCCTTGAATCTGCCGGCCTCGCGCGGCGCCTCGCTTCGAACGGTGTGAGAAGATCGGGCTACCGCGCCCCGGCGGCAATGAAGCGGCGGAGGCGCTCCAGGCCGCGCTCGAGATCGCGGATCGAGGTGGCGTAGGAGAGGCGAATGTGCCCCTCGCCGCCAAACGCCTCGCCGGGCACGACAATCACGTTCTCGCGCTCGAGCAGCCGCTCGGAGAACTCCAGCGCGCTCCCGACGTCGCTCTCCTGGAGCGCGGCGGCGACGTTGGGGAACGCATAGAAGGCGCCCTGCGGCTCGACACAGGTGACGCCAGGCATCCCGCGCAGGCCCCGCAGGGTCACCTCGCGCCGGCGCCGGTACTCCTCTAGCATGCCGTGGACGGAATCCTGCGGGCCGCGCAGCGCCTCGACGGCGGCCCGCTGCGCGATCGAGTTGGCGCTGGAGGTGGTCTGGCTCTGGAGCTTGACGATGGCCGCCAGGACCGGTTCGGGCCCGAGCACCCAGCCGATGCGCCAGCCGGTCATCGCGTAGGTCTTTGAGACGGAGCCGACCACCAGTACGGTCTGCTTCGCCTGCGGCGTCGCGGCGACCGAGAACGGCGCGCCGTCATAGACGAAATGGCAGTAGCTCTCGTCGGTGAGCAGGTAGATGCCGCGAGGCGAGGTGAGGTGAACGATGCGCTCGAACTCCTCCCGGTCCACCACGGCGCCCGTGGGATTGCACGGCGAGTTCACGACCACGGCGCGCGTGCGGGGGCCCAGCAGCGGCTCGATCATCGCGGCGGTCAAGCGGAAGCCGTCCTGCTCGTGGGTCCGGAGGGGGACGCAGCGGCCGCTGGCGTAGTTGACCACTTCCGTGAAAGTCACCCAGCAGGGGACCGGTATGACGACCTCGTCGCCAGCGCCGACGAGCACCTGCATGATGTCGAAGATGGCCTGCTTGGCGCCGACGCAGACCACGCACTCCGAGGGCCGGTAGCTGGTGCCGAAGTCCGCGGCGTGGCGATGGCAGATGGCTTCCCGCAGCTCGGGCGTGCCGGCGGACGAGGTGTACTTCGTGAAATCGCTCTCAATGGCGCGGAAGGCGGCCTGCTTGACGTTGTCCGGGGTGGGAAAGTCCGGCTCGCCGGCGCCGAAATCCACCACGTCGCGGCCCAGGCGCTTCAGCCGCTCGGCCTCGGCGGCCACGCGCATGGTGGCGGAGAGGCTCATGCGCGAAATGCGTTGGGAAAGCGGGACGGTATCCGGCATGTCGAACTAGTGGCCGTTGAGCACGCGGTCGCGGAGCCGCACTTCCACGGAGGCCGGAACCAGGCCGGTGATGTTGCCTCCCAGTCCGATCACCTGCTTGATTATCCGCGAGCTAACGAACGAGTACTCTTCGCCGGCCATCAGAAAGACGGTCTCGATGGAGGGGCACAGGCGGCGGTTCATCAGCGCCATTTGCAGCTCGTATTCGTAGTCGGAGATGGCCCGGATGCCGCGCAGGATCACCGTGGCGCCCTTCTGCTGGGCGTAGTGGACCAGCAGGCCGTCGAAGGAGTCCACCTCGACGTTGGGATAGGCGCGGACCACCTCTCGCAGCATCTCCATGCGCTCCGGAACCGTGAACAGGGGCTCCTTCTCCTCGTTGCGCAGGATCGCCACGATCAGGCGGTCGCACAACTTGGCCCCGCGGTCGATCAGATCGAGGTGGCCGTTGGTGATGGGGTCAAACGACCCCGGGTACAGCGCGACGACAGGGTTGCGGGGCTTTGAACTCAAACGGATTCTCTACCTTTCGTTTCGGGATCGGCCCACCCTCGATTCTATCTCACGGCACGGAGCTTCCGGGCCGCCGGGCGCGCGCCCGGCGGCCGTAATCCGTCCGTAGGTAGTGGGTCAGTTTCCGGATGGGCCGGAAAGGTGAACGGTTCACTCTGGTGAGCCCTGACAGCCCGACAGCGCGGTTTCCTGGGTGCGAACCTGGTAGCATACACTGCAAGATGCGACTTCTGCTTGGCAGCCTGCTTATAGGCCTCTTGGTGGTTAATGCCGGCGATTGGTCCGAGCCGCCGACGGGTTTTCACTGGGTCGATTTCAACCGCGAGCCGGATACCCTTGCGCGTGTCAATCAGGCGCTTCGGGCGGAAGACTACAGCGCGATCCGGGAAATTGGGATTGTGGCTGATTTTGCTCTAGTCTTCACGACTGCCCGCGAGCCTGGATGGGCTACGCCTGAGGGGGACATGTGGAGCGTATACAGCATCTCCATGCCAGCGGCGAAAGTGCGCAAGCTGTTGAGCGGGTATGATCTGCACATCGTGACGTGGCTGAAGTTCGTGCCCGGCGACAACGGCGACCTCGGGATCACGTATCTGCATTGCTACGAGTGTGAACCGGCGACGCTCTTCACCGCCTTTCACTATGACCCGAAGGGCGGGTGGCGAGTTCGCTGGCCAGCGAAGGATCCCGACGGACATCCGGGTGTCCTTCTCATGTCAACCGGCGAGGGTGCTCCCTATACGGACGAGATCGTTGATCAGGTTTGGGCAGTGATGGCACCCTCGCCCGGTGTGGCCTCCATTGGCACCTGGTACCACTCCCGTGATCTGCAGACAGGCAAAGTGATCAGCATAGCTGCGAAGTTTCTGGTCGACAGTCCCACCGGTGAAGAGAGATCTTTAGCACTCGACGGCTCCGCGGCGGCACTCTGGGAGCGAAAGCTCTGCAGGGCTGCTGACGCCGTTCCTGGCCTCGCCGGTGGACAGGACAGCAAGAGCTGCAGACAGCTGCTCCAAGCCAAGAAGACCACCCGGAGACGCTAATGAGTGTTGGGAGAATTGGCTCTGGTGTGGATCGGGCTTCGGGTGCTGCCATGCTGTGCGGGCAATCGGCAAGGGCTGGCTAGCTAGAGAAAAGGGCAAAATGCCGTTCATCAAGCGCCAGATCGGATCACCTTCCGCTTGACGAGTTTGGACCGAGGATCACTTCTCCCGGGTTGTCGGCAACTCGGAAACTGACCCACTACTCGTCCGTAATAACGAGCAGCGGGCACGAACTCAGGCGACGGGGGCGGTGCGCCGGGATGCGACATCCACCCCTCGGGTGCAGCCGGCGCTACGACAACCGCCGCGCCGGGTTATGGACGGATGGCGGTCGCGCTGGAGATGCTGCCCGGCGATAAAGAACTCCTATCGCTTCGATAGAAACATTGCGCTTGGCGCAGCGGGGAGTCCGGTGCATCATCGTGAGTAGAGAGCTCACCGCGCGGTAGCGCCTCCGCGGCCCCGACGCCGCACTCTACTGTCTTCAGGCAACGCCGATCGCGTTGTCCGGAAAGGACCTCACCTTGTACTGGCAGCGCGTGGTTTCCCTGACGTTGGCCGTGTCGGCA
>JBEKLW010000391.1:0-3509 GCA_050008815.1 Bryobacteraceae bacterium | reverse complement strand
GACTGGGTAGCGAGCGGAAAAGCGCGTCGATGTCTTCCGAACTGGCCTGGCCCCAGCTCCAGCCGTTGGGATTGTTCTTCATTACTCGCGCCAGACTTGACACTGCTCCATCGTAGAGGAACCCATCCAGTCCCTTCTGCTTGGCTGCAGCCACTAATTGCTCGTCTGCATAGGCGCGCAAGAAAATCATCCCATCCATGAATTCATCCCTGGCTTTTTGATGGTACTCGCATTTCTTGCAGGGGCGACAGATGCCGACAAAGCACTTGAGGCTCACGTGGCAGTTCTTCACGCAAGTCTGAACATCGCCATAGAATGTGCTGTTGCAGGGGCAAACAAAGCACGTGCCGCAGTCCTGCTCTGATGCCTCAACGACGGCCAACGAGGCAAACAGAAGGACTAACATCAGTCCGGATCTCAGGGGATTGACGATCTTCATGACGGCTCCTCGAACAGCAGTCCAAGGTCGTACGCTGTTCTGAGCTGCACAGGACGCACCGGGCCACGGCGCGTCGGCCGCCCTGGCTCTCGTGTTTCACCTTGCCCAGGATTTCCGCTTTGGCGTGCTGCCCACGAAAAGTATACAGCAAAGGGGTTTCCTTCGAGCCGTTCCGTTCACGTTTTCCATGGCGAGCGATCCCGGCGGCGTAACAAGACGACCGGCTACCACCGCCGCGCCGGCTTACGGACGGATTACGGCCACGCCCGCCGCTGGCTCCGGCCTCGCGGCAGCGGGCAGGCCGGAGCTGAATGGCGGTGGCGCAGTCACCGCAACCGGGCTGGCCGGCTACTCTATGATGGCGACGTGCTCGCCGCGGGGCAGACGGACGACACAGGTTCCAGCGGCGGCGGGAATCATGTCCAGCGGCGCATCGCGGCCGTCCAGGGTGAGGCGGACCGGCTTGCGGCTGAGCAAGGCGAGCGCCCGCGCGCTGCTCTTGTAGGCCAGCTCGATACCCGTGGGCAACAGCAGGCGGGCGCTCTTCAGGCTGCAATTGCAGTCGAGCACCGCCAGCGGCGGCGCAGCCGCGGCGCGCGCGGCCGGGGCCGATTCGACAACGTGCCGGCCGGGCGGCAGCCAGACGAGCTCTCCATCCTGCACCGGCCACTCGGCTCCGTCGACGCGCGCCGGGCCGGCCCACCGCAGGCCCACACCGCGGGGCGAGGCGACCACGGCTGCCTCGCCGCGCCGCTCGCATTGCGTCACCACGGCCGAGGCTGACGAGAGGAACGGCAAGTCGAGGGCGCTAATCGAGAACTCGTAGTAGAACATGGTCTGGGCAAAGGACTCCGAGGCGGTGTGAATCAACTCCAGCAGCTCGGCGCCGGTCTGTTTTCGCGTCGGGTAGACGCGGTCTTCCCGCTCCACCACGTTGATGTCCACGCCGAGCCGCTCCTGATGCGGCGTGAGCGGCGCATAGCGCCGCGCGATTTCCGCGTAACGCGCCGGCCCGAGGTTCCACACCGTCGCCGGGTCTTCGATGATGAACGTGATCGCGTGCGCATCCAGGACCCGCAGCAGGCGGGCCGCGTCGGCGCCGATGGCGTCGCGCATGGTCGGGTCGAAGCGATCGTCCACGTGGGTGAGCACGATGTCGAGGCCGGGCTTCTCGCGGCGCATCTCTTCTAGGTCATCGATCCACTGCTCCTGCAAGCGGGCGGCGAGATCGGCGCGGTAGTCCAGGAACGCCCGCAGCCCGGCGGGCGTGCGGCGCCCGCGGCGAAACAGATCGTACGGGTCGAAGCCTTGCGCGTTGCGGAACTCGCGCCGCACGTAATCGTTGAGGGGCGTGAAGTGGGCGGGTTCCGCGATTCCCACGACGCCGTCGAAGTACAGCTCGGCGAGGTTGACGCCGTCCCAGTCAAAGCGGGCCAGCATCTCCCGAACACCGCGCACCACGGCCTGGTTGCAGGCCGGGTCCGCGAGATTCATCAGGAGCCGCCAATCGATCTTTGCGTCCTTGAGCCGGGCCGTCTTCTCGCGCCATTCCGGGTGCGCCTTCCAGAACCGGTCGCTGACGTGCGGCAACTCCAGCCAGGCGTAAACCAGGACGTTGTGGCGGTGGCAGGCGGCGATCAGGTTGCGAACATAACGGTCGCCGTCTTCGTCCGGCTCGAAGTAGTTCCAGGCGCCCGCGTGCACGGCCGAGATGCCGGCCTTCCTCCATTGCGCGGCCAGCGCGTCCGGATCGCTGCGCAGCCGGTAGGCAGCATCGAAAAAGGCCCAGAGCCGGCGCGACTCGAACGGGGAGCGCACGCCCAACTCGGCCAGCGCCTGGGGCAGGTAGGGGAAACGCTCGTAGCCGTCGGTTCCCACGGGCGCCGCGAGCCAGAGCACGGCGCCGCGGCCGCGGGTGAGCCCGGCCATGAGGGGCGCGCGCCCGCCGGCGTCCGTCGCGAAGACGCGGGCCTGCTTCGGCACCGTGAATACGGGTACTTTGAGTGGATCCTCCCACTGAATGCGCAGCCCCGGGTCCCGGGCATCGCGAATGCGCGCGACGCGGACGCTGCCCTTCCCCGCCCTGAATCCGAGCGCGCTCCCGAGCGGCGACTCACCCTCGAGAACAACCACCATGCCGGCCTCGATCTTCGCCAGCCACCCTTCCGGGGCGCCCACTGCGTTCCGCCCCGCCACGATGAGCCGCGCCTCGGAAGCGGAACTCTCCACCAGGCCTATCGATCGCAGCAGTTGGCTCCAGCCCCCGGCCTCCGAAGCTGCCACGTAGAACCCAGCGCGTGCGGGCTCCGCTCCGCCCGATGCCGCCGAGACGGTCAGCAGCAAGCCCGTGAGGCACAAAGACGCGACTGTCTCGCCGAATCGAAAGCGCATGAATCCTCCGTTGTAGCACGCCGGACGGGCGGGACCGTGTTCCTCCGGAAGAACGGAAGAACGAGGGAGGTCCGCTCAGACCACGCGGATTCCCTGCCGCTGCGCAACTTGAGTAGATGCAGTCCTATCGCGCACCGCAGCAGATTGCTGGTGAAACATCCGGGCTAGCGCTCCATGCCCGTTTCTCGGGCCGCCAGCCGGGCATCGACCGACCACGCGCCTGCGCCGGCCAGCAGCAGGAACACCAGCCCCAGGAGCATCGAGTAGTCCGGCCGCGCCTCGTGAGCCATCGCCCAGAACCCCTTCTCCATCCACATGGGGATCTTGGTGGTGCAGATCGCGACGACCATGTCGGCAATCAGTGGAATCGCAGCCAGCCGCGTCAGGAATCCCGCCAGCAGCAGCGCGCCGCAGAGGATCTCGACCACGCCGACGAACGGCGCCAGGATCTCGGGGGCCGGTATTCCAATCTTGAGGAAGCGGCCCACTCCGAGCTGCTGGGGATAGAGGAACTTCTGAATGCCCTCGGAAAGAAACACGCCACCCACGAGGAACCGGACCAGGATCGTCGCCTTGGGAGCGTGTGTCCGGAGGCTGCGTCTGAGGGAGTCCATTCCGAGCCTCATGACCGCTTCCCCGGCTTCGCCCGGCGGAAACGGGCGCGGGCCTCCGGCGCCAT
>JBEKLW010000390.1:0-3512 GCA_050008815.1 Bryobacteraceae bacterium | reverse complement strand
GAGTGTTGGGGAAGCAGCCGCGCTCCTCTGAAAGTGAACGAGCGGGCGCGGTTAGCCGGCGGCGCCCCCGGGTTCTTTCTCAGATTCCTGCTCCTGACGCTGCTCGTCGCCGTGCTCGCGCCCATGCTCGCCCCCGCGCAGATTGTCATCAAGATGGGCACGCTCGCTCCGGAAGGCTCGCCCTGGCACAAGACTCTGCTGCAACTCGGCGAGCGCTGGCGCACGATCTCGGGCGGGACGGTCAAGCTCGTCATTTACCCTGGCGGAGTCCTCGGCGACGAGCCCGACCTGGTGAAGAAGATGCGCATCGGCCAGATCCAGGCCGTGGCGCTCTCGGGCGTCGGCATGTACGAAATCGAGCGCGGCGCGATGTGCCTGCAAATCCCGATGATGTTCGACTCCTACGAGGAGCTGGATTACGTCCGCGACCGCGTCGCGCCAAAGCTCGAAAAGACCATCGAGGCGAAGGGTTTCATCGTGCTCAACTGGGGCGACGCCGGATGGGTGCATTTCTTCAGCACCAGGCCGGTGAGACGGCTGAGCGACATGCGCCAGTTGAAGCTGTTCACCTGGGCGGGAGACAACGACGAGCTGGAACTCTGGCAAGCGAACGGCTTCCGCGCCGTGCCGCTGGCGGCTACGGACATACTGACCGGGCTGCAGACCGGTCTGATCGAGGCGGTGCCGACGACGCCGTTGTACGCGCTGCTGAACCAGTCCTTCGGGCTGGCGCCCTACATGAACAGCGTGAGGTGGGCGCCGCTGATCGGGGCGACGGTGATCACCAGAGCCGCGTGGGAGCGGCTGCCCGCCGACAAGCGCGCGGCGATGCTCCAGGCGGCGCGCGAGGCCGGCTACGGCATGCGCGGCAGCATCCGCAAGATGGGCGACGACGCCGTGGTGGCCATGCAGAAGCGGAAGCTCACCGTGGTCCAGGCCGATGCCGCCACCGTCGCCGACTGGCGCCGGGAGGCCGAAAACGTTTATCCGAAGATCCGCGGGCGAATGGTCCCGGCCGACATGTTCGATCAAGTCAGGGCCCTGCGCGACGAGTACCGGGCCCAGGCTCGGAAGGGTCAGTGAACGACGTTTCCGGAAATACCCTGGAGAACGGTTCTTGCCTTGGGGAGGCTGAGCCTCCGCGCCCGAGGCGCACTGGCGTGCCGCTGGCGCTCGATCGGGCGGAGTGCGGGCTCTCGATCGTCGCATTGTCGGTGATGAGCGTGCTCCGCCGTCTCGACGTCGAGCTCGACCGTCTCGCCGTGCGCCTCTCGATCGTCGCGTTGTCGGTGATGAGCCTGCTCCCCTTCACCGAGATGGTGGCGCGGCAGTTCGGCGTCCGCGGCGTTCCGGGCTCGACGGTATTCGTGCAGCATCTCACGCTCTGGGTCGCCTTCCTCGGCGCGGCGCTGGCGGCTCGTGACGACCGGCTGCTGGCGCTTTCGGCGAACACTTTCCTGCCCGAACGATGGGCGCCCCCCGTGCGGCTGTTCACTTCGGCGGTGGGCGCGGCTATCTCACTCGCACTGGCCATCGCGAGCTGGAATTTCGTGATGGCGGAGCGCGAGGGCGCCACGATGCTGGTCCACGGCTTCCCGCGCTGGGAGGCGCAGGCCATCATGCCCGCGGGGTTCCTGGTGGTGGCTCTGCGGATCGTCTGGAAAGCGTCGCCGCGCGTTTCCCTTCGCCTGGTGGCGGCCGCGGGATTGCTGGTCCCGGTGGCGCTCGGGCTGGCCGGGCAGCCGCTCAGCGGGGTTCCCGTCTGGGCGGGGGTCGGCATCATCACCGTGGCGGCGCTCCTCGGGCTTCCCATCTTTGCGACCTTGGGCGGCCTGGCGCTGCTGTTGTTCTGGAATGCGGGCGTGCCGATCGCCGCGGTGCCCGTGCAGAGCTACTCGCTGGTGGCCCACCCGGTGCTGCCGTCCTTGCCGCTGTTCACGTTCGCCGGGTACCTGCTGGTCGAGGGCGGCGCCAGCTTGCGCCTGCTGCGCGTCTACAAGGCGCTGCTGGGCTGGCTACCCGGCGGCCTCACCATCACGACGGCGGTGCTGTGCGCCATCTTCACCTGGGCCGGCTCGGGCGTCACCATTCTGGCGCTGGGCGGAATCCTGCTGCCGATGCTCGTGCGGGCCAAATACCCCCAGGGGTTCTCCATAGGGTTGATCAACGCCTCCGGCTCGCTCGGCCTGTTGTTCCCGCCCAGCGTGCCCGTTATCCTGTACGGCATCTACTCGCGGACCTCGATCAAGGACCTTTTCATCGCCGGCTTCCTGCCCGGCGCGATGATGGTCGCGCTGGTGTGCGTCTACGGCGTGTGGCAAGGCGTGCGCCACGGCGCGATCCGCACCCGGTTCTCGTGGGCGGAAGCGCGCGCGTCCATCTGGGAAGCCAAATGGGAACTGTTGCTGCCCATCATTGTGCTGTTTGGGCTGTTTGGCGGTTTCGGCACGCTGGTCGAGGCCGGAGCCATCACCGTCGTGTACTCCCTCGTGGTCGAGGCGTTCGTCTACCGCGGCCTGTCGCTGCGGCGCGATTACAGCCGCGTCGTTGTAGAGTGCGTCACCGTGATCGGCGGCGTGCTCATGATCATCGGCGTTGCGGTCGGCTTGACGAACTACCTGGTGGACGCGCAGGTTCCGTCGCTGCTGATTGCCTGGGTGGACCAGCACATCCAATCGAAGTATGTGTTTCTGCTCGTGCTGAACCTGTTCCTGCTGGCCAAAGGCTCCTTCATGGACGTCTTCTCCGCGATCATCGTCCTGGTGCCGCTCATCACCCCGATTGCGGCCAAGTTTGGCATCGACCCGGTGCAGCTCGGAATCATCTTCCTGGCGAACGGGGAACTCGGGTATCTCACGCCGCCGGTGGGGATGAATCTGTGTTTGGCGGCGTACCGCTTCAAGCAGCCGATGGCGGCGGTCTACCGGGCCACGCTGCCCTTCTATGTAATCCTGCTGTTGGGGGTGCTGCTGATCACCTACGTGCCCTGGATCACGCTGGCTCCGCTCGGATGGTTCGGCGGCCGGTGAAGCTGCGGCGCGGCTGTGGGGCGGGCAGTCCTGCCCGCGCGGGACGGCCACGTCCCGCCAAGGCAGGCCGACCTGGCGGTCGGCCGCGGAGCTGGCGCTCCGCCCCACACAGCGCCGCGGTGGGGCGGGCGGCCACGAGCAGGGCTGTGACAAGGCCGAGTCTTCGAAACAAGGTCGTCATCGACGCATACCTCGGTGCGAATCCGGGTTGAGGCGTGCCGTTCAGTCCCCGACAACGCCGAAGAAGACGTCTAGACGGCGGACCGCTACCGTCCGCTCGAAAACGGCGGAGCTGCTCTCGGCGTCGAGGTCGAGGCCCTCGACCGTCTGGCGGGAGCCGTCCGCGCGGGTCACCTCGATTCGCGGCGGCCCCAAACGGTGGGCCACCACGGGCGTCTGGCAAGTGGTGAACGCCAGCGTGCCCGGCTCGAGCTCGATGGTGCGCTCCTGCCCGTCGAGGTCATAAAAGCGGAACGTCCGGGA
>JBEKLW010000039.1:0-10351 GCA_050008815.1 Bryobacteraceae bacterium | reverse complement strand
CGCGGTACAGGTCGCGGATCTCGACGCCCTCGGTGAGCACCATCTTCACGCGGCGGTCGCCGGTGACGGCGCACTCGCAGCCCAGGCGGCGCAGCCCGTCGGCGAACGGCCCGCCCTCGCCGTCGGTCTCCAGCTCGAGAAACCGGCGGTTGAGCTTCCGTTCTTCCTCGAGGTTCGCATAGTGGACAATGCGGCCCTGCTTCAGGATGAGGACCTCCTCGCAGGTCTCCTCGACGTCCCTGAGCAGGTGCGAACAGAGCAGGAGGTACAGGTTGCCGCGCTCGCGGACGTCGCGGATCAGGCGGATCATGCGCTGGCGCGCCGGAGGATCCAGACCATTGGTCGGCTCGTCCAGGAACAGCAGCCGCGGGCCGTGGACGATGGCCTGGGCGAGCTTGGCCAGTTGCCTCATGCCGAGAGAGTACTCGCGCAGCTTGCGATAGCGCGCTTCGCCCAAGCCCACGTAGAACAGCGCCTCGTGCGCGCGCTCGATCGCCGCGCCCGGAGGCAAACCGGAAAGCTCGGCCATGTAACGAACGAACTCCACCGCGCTCATCTCGCCGATGTAGGAATCGTTCTCCGGCATGTAGCCGATCAGGCTGCGCACCTGCCGCAAGCCCGTCCGGATGTCGTGGCCGAAAACGCGCGCGGTGCCGCGCGCGGGGCGGTAGAAGCCCAGCAGCGTATTGATGAGCGTGGATTTACCCGCGCCATTGGGACCTAACAGCCCGATGGCTCGCCCGGTGAGCGAGCCATTGAGGCTGTCAAGAATCGTACGCTGGCCGAAGCGAACCACCAGGCCGTCGAGTTCGATGACGGGTTTGCCGTCTTCCATTCCCATCAGCTCCCGTGGCCGGGGCGGTGCTGGCCGGCGGGCGCAACGTGGTGACGCCCGCCAGCGGCGCCCAAGCTCAGCAGTTGCTCCAGGCGCAGCCCGAAGAACGTCCCGACGCTGGCCACTTCGACGCTATCCGGCCCGCCGTAGGCGACCACGGCCGAGGGCTCCACCGCGGCCTCCAGAGACTGGCGCTGTTCGGGCGTGAGGTTCTGAGCCAGCGTCGAGAGCAACGTCCCCAGGCTTTGGTACACAACCGCCGAGAAGTTCGTGCGGCCGTCGCGCGGCAGCAGCGCGAGGAACTTCTCCGAGCGCGCCAGCGTGTAACCGCTCGAGCGCAGCTCCAGGGCCCGCGCGATGAGGTCGCGGCTCGGCGCGGCGATCAGGAAGCCGCCTTCGTAGACGTAGTTCGCCTCGAAGGGCAGCTTGGCGCCGCGCAGCGTGTAGTAGGTGTGGCCGCCCGCCTCCTCCCGGTCCAGGCGCAGCAGCGGCGCACCCACGCCCCGGGCGGCCTCGCGGTTCACGGCCTCCACCAGCCGCTCAACGGCCTGCTGGAAGCGCGGTGGATCGTAGACCTCCACGACGAGCTTCCAGGCCGGCACCGGCAGCGCCGGGCCGTCGATGGCGAAGGCGAACTCGCCGCCCAGTGGACGCGCCAAGTCCTCGCGGACGTTCACGCCCGTCTTGGCCTCGAACTCGGCCAGCCTGCGCAAGAAGTCCGAGCGCGACGCGGCGGCCATGCCGAAGGCGTCCTCGACCAGGGCGGCCGGGTTCTTCACCACCGCGGCCGTGACCAGCTTGGCGTCCGGTGAGATGAAATCCAGCACGCGCATCGGCGCGGGCGCCGCAAGCCACGACGCCACGCCGCGGCGCGGCTGCGAGAACGTCAGCGCGGCGCGGTTCTCGGTCCGGCCCGCCACGTCCTTACGCTCGATTAGAACGTAGCGCGCGTCGGCGAAGCCCGACCGCTCGTACACGGCGTTCTCCGGCTTGTGCGTGCGCGCCAGCATGGTCCCCAGGTCGGCTGCGAACAGCCACGCCACGCCGCCCTTGTATGATTCGGCAATGCGCGCACGGAAGGCCGACTCCGCGAAGGGGCCCCGGCCCTGCGCCGCCGCGGCCGCGGCCGCCTGAACAAGCTGGCCGTTGTTGGACGCGGCCACCAGGTCCGGCCCCACCCAGATGTATGCCTTGTGCGCGCCCGGCTGGATCTGGGCGGCGTTGTCGACAATCTGTACGTCGCCCTGGCTCGGGATTTGCTGAGCCAGAAACTCGCGCAGGCCGGCGCGCGTCACCTCGGCCACGAGCAGCGGCGCGCCCGGCCGCCCGGAAGCCTCCGCGGTGAACGCTACGACAACCTCCGGCCCCAGGTAGGCGCTGAAGGTTTGAACGCGCGCCAGCACCTCGTTGAGCCGGGCCTCGCCTTCGGCCGAGCCCATCTTCTCGGCCCACCACCGCCGCAGCACCTCGCTCTGCGCGAGCTGTTCCCGGAACAGCCGCTGGGCTTCGCCGATCGTGGGACCGAGATTCGGGATGGCGGCGTAGAAGATGGCGCCCTGCGGCGCCAGGTCCAGCAGCCGCGTCGAGTAGCGCAAGCCCGGGCCGGGGATGGCCTCGAGCCGCTTCTGGAACTTCGCGAATTCACTCAGCAGGCCGGCGTACTGGCCGGCGTTCCGGCTCCAGGCGACCTCCTGCTCCACGGGAACCGGGGTCAGCGAGGCGCTGGTGGCGAGCTGCTCGCCGGGCCGCAGCACCTTGGTCTGGTCCCCCTGAGTTACCTGGACCTCTCCTTCCACCACGGCCACCCGCGAGCCCCGAATGCCGCGGTTCACGGAGAAGATGGTGCCGCGGACCGAGACCAGGCAGTCGTCGGTGGCGACCAACAGGCGGCGGGAGTGCTGCTTGGCGGCCTGGACAATGATGTTGCCGGCGGCGAGCTGAATCGTCACGCCGTCGCGCCCCTCCGAGACGGCCAGCTCGGTCCGCTCGCGCATCTCCACCAGGGAGCCGTCGCGGAGCCGCAGCACTGCGCCCGAGTCCTTGGCCGTGCGGACGCTCTCGCGCTCGGCAATCGCCGCGCCCGAGCCCAGAGGGGACTCCGCACCGGCGGTGGCGCGATAGAGCGTGCCTTCGGCGGCATATACGGTTGCGCGCGCGCCGGAGGGGACCACCAGCCGGCCGGCCAGAGAGTAGATGCTCCAGCCGGCGGCCAGCACGACTGTGGCCGCCACGGCCCATCTCCAGACCGGTGCAAACACGCGCTTCGGCCGCAGCACCACCGGCTGCCGCGCTCCGCCGAGCGCCTTGCGGCAGGCCGCGCACTGGTGAATGTGATCTTCGAGCAACAGGGCGCGGGCAGGCGAAAGCCGCCCTTCCCGCCGCGCGGGAAGCAGTGCCTGGAAGTCGGCGCAGCTCCGGATGGCTTCGACCTCGCCGGCCGGCGCCGCCGACTCCTCGGACACGCGGGCCCAGACCCGCTCGGCCGCCTGGCTGGCAGCCGCGGGGTCGATCGCTTCGTTGCGGATTTCGTGAATGGCGCGGTCCAGGATAGACTCCTGATCCCTTTCCTCAGTGTTCATGACGAGCCTCCAGATGAGAACGCATCTCGGTTTGAAGCTGCACGCGAACGCGGTGCAGCGTGACCGCGACGTTGCCCGTGCTGGTTCCCAGCATGCGGGCGATCTCCGGGTTGTCGTAACCCTCGAAGTACCGCAGCACGAACATCTCGGCGGCCTGGGGGTTGATCCGCGCCAGAGCCTGGCGCAGGGCGGCCCGGAGTTCGGCGGCGGAGTGCCGCCGCTCGGGACTGAGGCTGGCGTCAGCCGGCAGGACGGATTCTAGCTCGTCCAGCGGAAGCTGCCTGGAATCGCGCCGCAGCCGGAGCACGTCGAGCGCCGCGTTGACGCCGGCGCGATGCAAATACATCGCGACGTTGTCCACCGAGGCGGCCGACCAGCCCTGCCGCAGCAGCCGCAGGAACACGGTCTGTAGCGCGTCCTCGGCGTCGCTGGTGTTGCCCGTGATGCGGTAGGCCGCGCGAAACACGCGCTGGTGGTGGGCGGCGTAGACCTGCTCGAGAGTAGCCGCGCCCGATTCCACGCCGATCCCGGCTGCGGAACTGAGCGGCTGGCACTGCGCTCCGGCTGCCATCCTGACGCCTTCCTCCTTCCCTTCTTCATCCATGGAGACTCGCTTCTCAGGAAGATTCTTACACTTGGGATACGGAAAAGCGAGGGCGGGGGTTCGGGGGCAATCCGTCCGTAAGCCGGCGCGGCCTCCACTTTGTGGCGCGAGCTTTGCCGTCGTTTGGCATCCGCAATCGGACAGCTTGCCGCGTCGGCTTCAGCCGACGTGCGGCTGGCCGCAAGCCGCCGGCGGGCGCTGCTACGACACGCCTAGCGCGTGCAGGTCAGCCAAATCCTGAGGGCGCCCGACTGCGCGCTTGTTCTTGATGAGGGCGTCCCGGCCAATGAACTGAACAGGCAGCCCATCGATTTCGCCCGAGACCCGCTCCCCCCATGCCTCATCGAAATCCACCCCGGTGAGCGACGTGAGGAGGTCGATGCGGTTGGGCGGATACCCGAGCTGAATCATCTGGCCGGGCTCGAGGAAATCCGCGGCGGAGAGACGGAGCGCGGCAAACCCGAAGTCAGCCAGTGCGCGCTCCAGTCGCGCGGCGTTCTCAGCGGATGGACGAACCAGGAAGTCGATATCCCCGGTGAACCGCGGCGTGCCGTGGAAGGCCAGCGCGTATCCCCCCACAACCAGGTACTCAACGCTGCGGGAGTTTAGAGATCGTATAAACTCGCTCAAGTCTCTCGGAAGATGCATCGCCTTCCTTCCGGGCGCGCCCGATGAGAGCCAGCAGGATCTGGATCCGCTGGGCCGGAGTCAGCCGGCGGTAGTACTCCCGATTCGCCTCTTCGGCCGCCTCCGGCGAGGAGAACTTGGCGACCACCGGCTCGATCTCCATCAGATCCTATTGTCCCACTGCCCCGGCCAGACCGCCCTCCCCGTGCCAGAATATAGGGAATGGTCGAACACCTGCACCCGGGCGCGTCGGCGCGGCAGGCCGCGGTGGTCCTCTTCGATTTCGACGGCACGGTTTCCCTGATCCGCGCGGGCTGGGTCGATGTCATGGTGCCGATGATGGTCGAGATTCTGCTCGATCTCCGAACCGGCGAGAGCGAAGAGAGCCTGACCGCGCTGGTCGAGGACTTCGTGGGGCGGCTCACCGGCAAGCAGACCATGTACCAGATGATCGAGCTGGCCAACCAGGTGGAGCAGCGCGGAGGCCAGCCGCTGGACCCGCTGCAATACAAGAAGGCGTACCTGGAGCGGCTCCACGACAAGATCGCCTACCGCTTGGAGGAGCTCCGCGCCGGCGCGGCGCCGCCGGAGAAGTACTTGGTCCCGGGCGCGCGGCGGTGGCTGGAGGCCTTGCACGCGCGCGGCCTGCGGATGTACCTGGCCAGCGGCACCGACCAGCAGTACATGCGCGAGGAGGCGGACCTGCTGGACGTGAGCAAGTACTTCGATGGGCGCGTCTACGGCGCGCTGGACGATTACAAGAGCTTCTCGAAGAAGATCCTGATCCAGCGGCTGATCGCCTCGGCCGAGTGCGAGGGCCGGCACATCCTGTGTTTCGGCGACGGCTACGTCGAAATCGAGAACGTCAAGGAAGTGGGCGGCATCGCGGTCGGCGTCGCCACTTCCGAGCCCGAGTGCCGCGAGGTGGACCAATGGAAGCGCAAGCGGCTGGCAAGGGTGGGCGCGGATTTCATCATCCCGAACTTCCTCTGCCACGATGAGCTGGCCGCCGCGCTGTTCCCGGACGGAGAGTCATCCGGAGCGTCCGGAACGGACCCGCAAACCGCGGCTCCGCGAAACGCATAGAGAGCCAGATATGAGTTATCCGCAAGACTATCTCGAGGGGGTGCGCGGCGCCATCGGCACCCTGGACCTGGCCAGGATCGGGCAAGCCATTGCGTGGTTCCGCGAAGCGCGGGACGCGGGCCGGACGATCTTCGTCTGCGGCAACGGCGGCAGTGCCTGCACGGCTTCCCACTTCGCCACCGAGCTGCTCAAGGGCGCCAGCTACGGCCGCCCGCGGCGCTTCCGCATTCACGCGCTCGCGGATTCCTTTTCGACCATGAGCGCATACGCCAACGACCTCTCCCACGAGTGTCTCTTCGCCGAGCAGTTGAAGAACCTGGCCGCGCCCGGCGACCTCGTCATGGGCCTCAGCGGTTCAGGCAACTCCCTGAACGTCCTGCGCGCCATCGAATACGCCAACTCGATCGGCTGTCGCACGCTGACGCTGACGGGGCACGATGGCGGGAAGCTCGGTCCCGCGGCGCAGCTCAACATCAACGTGGCCGCGCCGCACCAGGGCCGCATCGAGGACACGCAGATGATCGTCTGCCACATGATCTGCTACTACTTCATGGACCGCGTGGACGAGCAAGAGGCCGCCGCGCTCTGACGCGAGCGGCAAAAGCCGGGGCCAGACACCACTTTTCGCGCTGCGATCTCGCTGAAGACAATGGACTCGCGCAAGCGAAAAGTGGCTGTCTGTACCCGGTTTTTGTGACCGCCCACCCGTGCTACGGGTTGCTACCGCGCGCCACAGCAGATGGCTGGTGAAACATCCGGGTTAAGGCTGCAGGACGACCTTGCCCGCGCCGTCCTGGTAACTCTCCAGCAGCGTGAAGGCGCGCCCGACGGCCTCGAGCGGCAGCTTGTGCGTCAGCATGGGAGCGAACAGGCGCCGGTGCTCGCGGAGCATCTGGAGGGCCGCGCCGGACTCGTGGATCGAGCGGCGCACGTTCAGGAACGCCAGCTCCTTGCGGCGCGCGGTGTGGAAATCCAGCGGCGTGCGCGCCTCCGTGGGGATGCCGGTGATGATGACCCGGCCGGCGTTGCGCGCGGCGCCGACAGACTGGTTCATCGACTGGCCGCGGGCCGCGCAGTCGATGGCAGCGTCCACGCCCCGGCCACCGGTGTCGCGCAGAATCTGTTTGACCGGGTCCGCCTGGGCGGGGTCGATGGCCGCGTCCGCCCCGAGTTGCAGGGCCAGTTCGCGGCGCGCCGCCACCGGCTCGACGGCCCAGATCCGGCCGGCGCCCGCCAGGCGCAGCGCCGCGATCGTCAGCAGCCCGATCGGCCCCGCGCCGAAGACGGCGACGTATTCGCCGGGCCCGAGAGCCGCCAACTCCAGCGAGTGCAGCGCCACCGCCAGCGGCTCGAAGAGCGTTCCTTCCTCCATGCTGAGTTCCGGCGGCAGCGGCAGCAGGTTGTGCTCCGGCAGGTTCACGCACTCGCGGAAGAAGCCCGGATCCGGAGGCGTGCTGAGGAAACGGATGTTGGCGCAGACGTTGTGGCGACCGCTCAGGCAGAACTCGCAGTGGTAGCAGTAGAGGGCCGGCTCCAGGGCGGCGCGGTCGCCGGGCGCCCAGCCCGTGACTCCCGCCCCGGTCCGAACCACCGTGCCGGTGGGCTCGTGACCCAGCACCACCGGATACTGGCAGGCCACGTCCCCGATGCGGCCCTCGGCGTAGTAATGCAGGTCCGAGCCGCAGATGCCGATCGAGTGGACGCGCACCTGGATCTCTCCCGGGCCGGGTTCGCCGATCCGGCCCTCGACCAGGCGGAAACGGCGCGGCTCGTGGAGTTCGGCGATGCGCATCGCGAAAGCCGTGGCTACTTCTTGAAGAGCTGGTCGAAGGCCGCCCGGGCGTCGTTCGGGGTGCGCGGCTCGCTGAGCACCGGAGATGCCGAAGTGCCCAAGGCAGTGGTGTCGCGGGCCACCGTGACGCGCGGCCCAAACGAGGCGCACTCGTTCACCTGATCTTTGGAAGGGATCCGGGCGGGGATCGGCTTCAGGCACTGAAAGCGCGTGGACGGCTCGAAATGGGCGCACTGCTTGCAGCAGTGCAACGCCACGCCGCACTTGGGGCAATTGCCTTTGAAGTCCGTACCGTTCGGCAGGGTGACGGAGCAGTTGTAACAGCGGAAGGCCACCAGGCTCTGCACCAGGCGTGGGAGCCTGGGGCCGGTGACATCGATGGGCTGACGCGGTCCCTGTGGCCGCTCCTCGGGCCTCCGGACAGCGCCGTCGCGGTCAACATCCATGTAGCCCCGCTGTTTGTACTTGCGATCGTCTTCCATAAAGGGTCCCCCACTCCCTCAGGGGTTCACGGGATGGCGGCCCGACCCGTGCCGGTCCACACTCGGCCGACCTCGATCGGCTTCAGTGGACTTGCCGCGAGCGACCCTGCCGCAGACCGATTCAGGAACTCGCCCCCACGGGGACTGGGTGAAATCTCAATTACAGCCGAGGTCTGAAGGGATTCTGCGGGATGTCGAATCGCTATTCAGCTACAGGTTCGTAGACCCGCTCAAAATACACTCTACCACAGCAATTGGCCGAATACTAGTACCAATCCGGGTGCTTAAGCCCCGGAGAAGTACTGAAGCGGGAAGGGCAACCCCGCCTGGGCAGCGGCGGCTGAGCTATGTCACTTCTCCGTCACTAAGCCCCGTCTCTGCCCCACTTCAGCAGGGCGCTGCACGGCCGAGTAAGTGGGTCGCCGTAGTGATTGGGCGTCACGCGCAGTGCGTAGCCCACCCGCCCGGTCTGTTGCGGCACGATGTCCCGGGCGAACACCACCACCTGGCCGTTCTCCTCGACCGGAGGCAGCACCATGACCTCGGTGTCCTCCAGTTGGCCGTTGACACCGATGCGGCCGACGACGACCTCGACGCGGACGTCGCTGGGCTTGAGCCCGGCCAGGTTGACCGCGGCGCGCACCGGCACGGGCTTGCCGCTGAGCACGGGGCCGTCCGGCGACGCGCCCACGTCGACGAACCGCACCTGGTCCCAAACCCTGCTCACCTCGGCGCTCCAGCGCGCCTTCTGGCGCGCCCTGGCGAAGTCGTCGTCCTGGACGTCGCGCCAGGCCGAGTGGGCTGGATCGTAGAGCTGCGACATGTACTCGTCCACCATGCGCTGGCAGTTGAAGCGCGGGCTCAAGTACACCACCGAGCGCTTGACACGGCGCATCCACTCGCGCGGCACCGTCTGGTCGCGCTCGTAGAAAGCCGGAACCAGCTCGTTCTCCAGCAACGAGTAAATGGCCGTGGCGTGCACCTCGTCCTGGTCCTCGGAATAAGGGATGCGGTCGCCGACGGCCCACCCGCCGCTGTGCTCTGGGACCTCGTCGAACCAGCCGTCCAGGATGCTCAGGTTCAGCACGCCGTTGATGCCCGCCTTCATGCCGCTGGTCCCGCAAGCCTCCTCGCCGCGGCGCGGCGTGTTCAGCCAGACATCGACACCCGCGACCAGCTCGCGCGCCACGCGCATCTCGTAGTCCTCCAGGAAGACCAGGCGCTTGGCGAGCTCGGGGTCGCGCGAGAGCTGGACGATCTGCCGGATCAGCTCCTTGCCGGGATGGTCGTTGGGGTGCGCCCGCCCGGCGACCACCACCTGCACCGGACGCTCCGGGTTCGCGAGGATGCGCTTGAGCCGGTTGACGTCCCGGAACAGCAGCGTGGCGCGCTTGTAGGTGGCCGACCGCCGCGCAAACCCGATGGTGAACGCCTCGGGGTCGAGCACCTCGGCCGCACGGCGCAGCTCGGCCGAAGACGCCGTGCGCTTCCGCGCGAACTCCACCTGCCGCTCCCGCACGAAGGTAACCAGGTGGCGCTTCCGCCGCCGGTGCGCCTCCCAAAGCTCCTGGTCCGGAATGTCCTGGACCTGCTCCCAAGTCTTCGGGTCGGTGAGCCGCTCCCGCCAGTCGGGCTGGAGATACTGGTCGTAAAGCGTCGCCAGCTCGCCCGATAGCCAGCTCAGCAAGTGCACCCCGTTGGTGATCGAGGTGATCGGCACCTCCCAGCACGGAAGCTGGGGCCAGAGATCGCTCCACATCTCCTGGGACACCCGCCGGTGCAGCCGGCTGACGGCGTTCCTCAAACTGGAGGTCCTGATCGCCAAAATGGCCATCGAAAACCGCTCGTAGCTGTCACGCGGGTTCCGCCGCCCCAGACCCATCAACTGCTCCAGCTCGATGCCGGCCTCGCGGCAGTAATCGCGGAAGTACTCCCACATCAGCCCGGAGTCGAAAAGATCGATGCCCGCCGGCACCGAGGTGTGGGTTGTGAAGACGTTGTTGTTGCGCGAGGCCTCGAGGGCTTCTTCGAAGGAAAGGCCGCGCTCCTTCACCAGCACGCGCGTACGCTCCAGCGCCAGGAAAGCCGAGTGGCCCTCGTTCAGGTGGTACACCGTGGGCTCCAGGCCCAGCGCGCGCAGCGCCCGCAAGCCGCCGATGCCGAGCACAATCTCCTGGCGCATGCGCACATGGATGTCGCCGCCGTAGAGCGCATCGGTGATGCCGCGGTGCTCCGGGCGGTCGTTCTCGGCTATGTTGGTGTCCAGCAGGTAGAGCTTCACCCGGCCCACGTCCATCCGCCAGACCTTGATCTGGACCTCGCCGGTCGGCAGCGTGACGGCGACCT
>JBEKLW010000389.1:0-3526 GCA_050008815.1 Bryobacteraceae bacterium | reverse complement strand
GCGACGGGGTGAGCCCGCAGGCGTACTTGAACAGTACGTCGAGGACTCACCCCGAGCGCAACGCAGAAGATGCCGGCCTCCCGCAAGCCGCAGCCGAAGGCGTGTGAGAAGATCGGGCTTAGCTACCAGCATCCGGCGCGGCATGCGTTGTGACCGCCCACCCGCGCCACGGCTTGCTATCGCGCGCCGCAGCAAATTGCTGGTCAAACATCCGGGCTACATGAACGGGTTGACGATCCTCACGCCGGCCACGGTCTGCCCGTGCTGCAGGTCCTCAGTCAGCAGTTCCGCGGCCTGGTCCTGTTCAGCCGCGGCGACGATCATGCCGTCCCAGAAGGAGAGCTGCCAGGTCTCGCCGATCTCCGAGGCGCGGACCACGGTGGCCGGCGTGATAGCCGAGCGGACCCATGCGCCGTAGTTGCGGACGATCTCCCGGGCCGCGCTGCGCGGCAGGGGGGAGGGGATCTTGCGGGTTACGGTGACGTAGAACTCTTGCAGAACCTGCGTGCTGAGGCAGCCCGCCCGTGTCTCCCAGAGTTGCCGCAGGCACTCAGCAGCCCTCTCTCGCCGAGCACCCGCGTCCAGGTCGTGAGCGTAGATCAGGACGTTGGAATCAACGAAGACCCTTGCGGTCATGCAGGTCCTCTCGGGCGCCCATGCCCGTGCCGCCGAGGTGGAAGGGCGAGGCCAGGTGCGCCATCGCCCTCGTCTTGGCCTGGTCGTAGGCGGCGTGCCGCTCCACCAAGGCGCCCAGCTCATCGGCGAGCATGGCGCTCACGCTGAGCCCTCGCTGCGCCGCAACGCCTCTGGCAAGCTTCAGCAACTGCCTGTCAATCGCCAAGGTGATGTTGTGCTTCACCGTCCGAGCCATACTCCTTATTCTACACGTAAATTACGTGCAGGGTGGAAACCCCCCTTTTCCGAGTTCTGCCTCCCGCATCCGCTCCCCGGCGGCGCTGAGCGAAACGGGAAAGCGCCGCCTGCCCCGGTCTCACAGGCCTTGCAGGAAGTAGTTGAACTCCTTCTCGTGGCCCAGGGTGGTCAGCTCGCCATGGCCGGGCACCACCACCGTCTCCTCCGGCAGCGGCAGGAACTTGTCGCTGATCGAGCGGAGAATCTCCCGGCTGTCGCCGCCGGGCAGGTCAGTGCGGCCGATGCCCTCGCGGAAGAGCGTGTCGCCGGCGATCAGCTTCTTCTCCTCGGGGATCCACAGGCTGATGCTGCCGGGCGTATGCCCCGGCGTGCTGAGCACCACCAGGCTGGCCGGGCCGGCCCGCAGCCGGTCGCCTTCGCGGGCCGGCATGTCGATCTGGGCGCGCTCGGGCGTGGGAACGCCCAGCCAGGCGGCCTGGATGTCCAGGTGTTCGTAAAGCGTATCGTCGCGCTCGCTCATGTAGACCACCGCTCCGGTGGCCTGCTTCAGCTTCTGGGCGCCGCCGATGTGATCGATGTGCGCGTGCGTGATGACAATGGTCGTCAGCCGAAGCCCATGCCGCTCGAGGATGTGGAGGATCTCCTCGACGTCGTCGCCCGGGTCGATGACGATGCCCTCGCGCGTCTCCTCGTCGCCGATGATCGAGCAGTTGCAGGCGAGCATGCCGACAGGAAGGATCTCGTGGATCATGAAGCCGCCTCGGCGTATACAATTCCATTATGAGGTTGGCCGTCAGGGTTGTGCCTGCCCTCCCCGCTCGCCGGCTTGGCTATGTCTAGGGCTAGCGGCGCCACCGACCCGGGCTATCGCGCGCTGCGCCAGGGCGCGGCCTGGCTGGATCTCTCGGCGCGGGGCCGCATTCGCGCCAGCGGCGAGGACCGCGTGCGCCTGTTGCACGCCATGAGCGCGAACCACATTGAGCAACTCCAGCCGGGCCAGGGCTGTTACGCGTTCTTCCTGAACCCGCAGGGGCGCATCCTGGCCGACGCGGTCATCCTCGCGCTGCCGGAGGCGCTGCTCATCGACACCGAACCCGAGACCCGCCAGAGCCTGCGCGAGCACCTGGACAAGCACATCATCGCCGACGATGTCGAGTTGGAGGATGTCACCGGCTCGACCGTCGAGATCGGAATCGAGGGCCCCAGGGCGCCCGCGGTGGCCGAGGCTCTCGGCGCGCCCCTGCCTGGCTCGCCGCATGCCCACGCGGACTGGGCGGGGCGGATCGTCGTGAGGTTCACAACCACCGGGCAGGACGGGTTCGCGATCATCGCGCCGTCCGAGGAGAAGGAACGGCTGGTGCGTGATATCGAAGCCGCGGGTGCGACGCCTGCCTCGGATGAGGCGGCGCGCATCGTCCGCATCGAGAACGCGCGCCCGCGTTACTCCGAAGACATCACCGCGCGCTATCTGCCGCACGAAACCCAGTTGCTGGAAGCGGTGCACTTCAACAAGGGCTGCTACCTCGGCCAGGAGATCGTCGAGCGCGTGCGCTCACGCGGCGGCGTTCACCGATTCCTGGTTCAGCTCGAGATCGAGGGCCAGCGCGTCCCGCCAGCCGGCACGAAGGTGACGGCGGGAGATCGCGAGGTGGGTGAGCTCACTTCGGCGGTGTTTTCCCCGGACCGAGGCCAAGTTGTCGCCTTGGGCTACCTGCGGCTGAACGAGCTGCCGCCCGAGGCTGAGCTACGAGCGGGGGATCAGCCGGCGCGCATCGCCGCACGCAGGCCGCTAGCGCCGGGCTGACAGAACACGCAGATTGTCTAGCACCTCGCGCGTCACGGCCACGTTGCCGTAACCGGTTCCCAGCGCCAGGCCCGGCTTGGTGTCGCCGTGGAAGTCCGTGCCGCCGGTAACCGCCCAGCCATGGCGGCGCGCCAGGGCGAGGTATAGCTCGACGTCGCGCGGGCCGTGCTCGCTGTGCCACACCTCGATGGCGCGCAGGCCCAGGTCGTGCATCTCCGCCACCAGCCGCTCCATGACTTGCGCGCGCTTGCTGAGTCGCACGGGATGCGCCAGCGAGGGCAGGCCGCCGGCGTCGGCGATCCGGCGAATGCCGTCCTGGAGGTCCGGCTCCTCGCGTTCGACGTAGGCTTGGGCCGACTCGCCCAGGTAGAGCTCAAACGCCTGCTGAATGGTCGAAACATAGCCCTTCTCGACCATGAGGCGGGCGAAGTGCGGGCGGCCCGCCAGGCTCCGCCCCATCCGGATGACCTCTTCGAGCTGTATGTCGAGGCCGAGCGATTGCAGCCGCGCCGCCAGCCGCCGGTTCCGGTCGCGCCGGCTGTCTTGCAGTCGCTCGATCCAGGCGCGGAACTCCGCGCTCGGCGGAGCGTTGAGGAAGTACCCGAGCACGTGAACCGGCTGGCCGCGTTCCTCCGGGCGGCGCCGGCGCCTGGTGCTCAGCTCGATGCCGCAGACCAGCTCCAGCCCGGCCGCGCGCGCCGGCGCGATGGCCTGGTCGTAGCCCGCCAGCGTGTCGTGATCGCAGATGCCCAGCGCTTCCAGACCTATCGACCGGGCCATCTCGACCAGCCGCCCGGGCGCAACGGTCCCGTCGGACTCGTCCGTGTGAGTGTGCAGGTCGATCAGGTG
>JBEKLW010000388.1:0-3545 GCA_050008815.1 Bryobacteraceae bacterium | reverse complement strand
AGAGTGCCGGAGCCGCTGACGTCGAAGCCGCCGCCGAGGAGAATATACACGCCGGGGTTGAACGTCGCGTTGACGGAGCCGCTGATTTTGATACCGCCGCAGTACGTCCCGGGGTTCAGCGTAGCCGAACCGGCGGTTAGTCTGAAGTTGGTCTGGTCGCATGCGCCGCTTGCAGGAGGCACGAGGAAGCCGAGGGGATCGGGACGGCGATCGGCGCCCGTATGCGGCGCAGGGGAGATGGTGAAGCTGCCGCTCCTGCTAAAGCCGCCCACGACGTCGATGTACTTGGCCGTCAGCGAGCCGCTGCCGTTGACCTTCATCGCGGTGCTGCTGGCGGAGTTGACGACGACTCCGCACGCGGGGGCGTTCAAATTCACCGAGCCGCTGATCTTCAAGGCGTCGGACGCGGATGGGTTGAGCGCCCAGATGCACTGGTCGTACTGCACGACGACCGAGGCCACGGTCAGAGTGACCGCCGCGTTTGCCTTTGCGGCCGGGTTGAGCGTGCTGGTGGCCGTGACGGTGACCACGGTCTGACTGGGGACCTCAGCCGGGGCGGTGTAGAGGCCGCTTGAGCTGATCGTGCCGGTCTCAGGCGCAATGGACCAGGTGACCGCGTTTGTCGCCTGACCGCCGAGGAGCGCGGTGAACTGCTTGGTCTGGCCCGCTGCCAGCGTCTCGGCGGCGGGGCGGACTGAGAGAGCGCTATCCGCGGGGACAACCAGCGAATTGCAGGCGACGACGTCGGCAGCGGTGATCGTGCCGTCGCCGTCCTTATCGCGCGGGTCGCCGGGCTGGGCCGCTCGGCCGAGCGCGGCAAGGATCAGACCGATATCGTTGGCGTCAATGGTTCCGCTGGCATCGGCATCGCAGGCGCCCGCCACCGTGACCAGCGTGTTCGCAAACCCCACGTCGGCGCCATCGAGCGCGCGGACACGGGCGACATAGTAACCGGCCGCGTCGGGCGTGAAGCTCGCCTGGACGAGGTCGCTACCGGTGAGCTGCTGCAACTGGCTGCCGGGCTGCACCGAGGAGAAGATCCACTTATAAGTCAGCGGCTGCGGACCGTTATCCGGATCGCTGCTCGCGGCGCCGCTGGGTGTGGCCGGCGTGGCCAACGCCAGGTACCGGTCTGCGCCCGCATCCGCGTTGGGCGGAACGTTGCCTGAAAAGGCGTGGACGGTTACCGTGGCTTGACTGGCGAGCTGTCCGTCCGACACCTGCAGCGCGAGCACATAATCCCCCGCCACGTCCGGGACGAATTGGGCGTGGGCGGTGGCCGCATTGGCGATGGTGGCGCTGGTGAGCAGGCTGTCGGCCGGCGTCTGGCTGAAGGTCCAGTTGTAGGTGAGCGCCGCGTTCTCCGGATCGAAGCTGGCGCTTCCATCGAGCGTCACAACGTGGCCCGCGGCGGCGTTCTGCTCCTGCCCGGCATCGGCGTTCGGCGGGACATTGCTCGAGAAAGCCGCAATCTGCACGGTATCGGGCGTGCTGGAGAGCGGTCCGTCGGTCACCACCAGTTGCAGCGTGTACACGCCGTCCACGTCCGGCTTGAAATACGGCTTCGGGGTCTGCGCGTTGCGCAGGATGGCGGCGCTGCCCGCCGGCGCCGAGAGCACCTGCCAGGAGTACGTGAGGGGAGTGCCGTTGTAGCCGAACGAATCACGGCCGTTCAGCGTGACAAAAGCGCCCGTCTTGACGTTCCGGTTCGGCCCCGCTTCGGCCACCGGCGGGAATGGCTGCGCGTGCATCGTCACGTCCGCGGTCGACGAGCCCACGCCGTTCGACACCGTGAGGCGGAAAGCGTAGTCGCCGAGCACGTCGGGGATGAATGAGGCCCGCGCGCTGGATGCGTTGATGATCGCGCTCAAGGCGCTGGTGGGAGGCTTGCTGAGGATCGTCCAGGCATAAGTGAGCGGCAGAGGAGGAGTATTGGGATCCGAACTGGCGCTGCCGTCTAGCACCGCCGGGCGGAACAACGGCACCGCGCGTTCGGAGCCGGCATTAGCAGTCGGCAAGCCGCCTACGATGTCCAGAGTGGCATTCTTCTCGTCCAGCACCAGGCTGCTGGCGGTGGAGGAAGCTCTCACCAGCACCACCGCCTGGCCCGCCGGCGCGCCTGGCGCAACGGTGAGGCGCAGATTCGCCTGCCCGGTGCCGCCTGGCTGCACCGGCACACCGGCCGTGTCGAAGGTCGCCGTAATGCCGGCTGGCACGACAGCGGAGAGCGCGTAGGTGTCGGGTGCCGAGCCGAGGTTGCCGATCTGCAGCGCGAAGTCGGCGGAGGTGCCCGGTCTGACGGTTGCCTGCGTGGGCGAGATGCTCAAGGAAACGCCGTAAATCGCCTGGGCACCCGGTCCCGTCAAGGTGACCTGGCCCTGCACGCTACCCTGCGCGCCGCCGCCCGTGGCCGTAATTAGGAAGGTGTACGTTCCCGCCGCGGCGGTAGCCCCCGCCAGCAGTGTCAGCGGAATCGTGACCCGACCCGCGGCCGGAACCGTCAGCGTGGCCGGCAGCGGCAGCCAGGGGGCCGGAATGCCGGCCAGCGCCAGGCTGTAAGTGATCTCGGAGCTGGCGGGGTTCTTCACCGTCAGCATGTAGGCCGCGGGCGTGCCAGCCTGCACCGTCTGGGAAGACGGATTGAGCCCCAGGATCTGCTCGCTGGCCACCGAGACCAGCGGCAGGGGCAGGATGCCCGAACCCAGCGACCCGCTGTAGCTCACAGTGCCGCCCAAGGCCACCGGCCGCACCTCTCCCGCCTGCATGCCGGTTAGAGTCGAGTCCCAGGAAATGACCGTGTGCGCCGGGTTGTTCCACACCAGCGTGTCGTAGGTCGAACCGGTGAGAATGCTGCTCGGCGCAAGGGTGAACGAAGCCGGATCGTAAGTCACACCGGTGTTCTTCGGAACCTGCACCTCGGCGTTGAACTGCACCGTGTCGATGCCGGGAATGCGGTAAGCGGCGTAGCCGCCGGCGCCGTGGGTGGCATGCAGGACATTCCCGACGGCCACCATCCGGGTAACTGGCATAACCACCGGCCAAGAACGCAACACCGGGTTCTTCGGGTCCACTGTGTCGACCAGCAGCAGCACGTCCCTATCCGTGCTGTCCCGGACGCCGGCAAACAGGAACAGGTCGTCGCCGATGCGCGCAGCCGCCCCTCCGCCGGTGCCGGGCTTGAAGCTGGTCGTGACGCTCGCCAGAATGGCGGGATTGCGGACGTCGGTCATGTCGAACGTCGTCACCACGATGTTGCCCAGGGTCTCGCTCCCGTTGAAGCCTCCGTTATTGCCCAGCGAGACGGCCAGGTTGCCCTGGATCAGCGGCCTCCGGAGTTCTTTCGTGGCCGGCACCTGCACGGGAACCATAATGGGCGACATCGACGGCGGGGCGAACCGCCGGCGGAACTGCTCGTTGGCCACATACGCGCGGCCGTCCGGCGACGCCACGAAGAACGTCGTCGGATACCCGTATCCCCCCACGCGCAAAGCTACTTCGACCAGGCACAAGAAGAGCGTGGGAGCCGCCACGAGCAGCGCCAGCCG
>JBEKLW010000387.1:0-3547 GCA_050008815.1 Bryobacteraceae bacterium | reverse complement strand
TGACCTTGTCCGTCCCCTGCTCCCACTCGATGCCGGCGTACACGTCTTCCGTGTTCTCGCGGTGGATGATTATGTTCATCCGCTCGGGGTGCTTTACCGGGGAGGGAGCGCCATAGTGCTTTACCGGGCGCACGCAGTCATACAGGTCGAGGATCTGGCGCAGCGCCACGTTGAGCGAACGGATGCCGCCGCCCACGGGGGTCGTGAGGGGGCCCTTGATGCTGACGCGCATGTCCTTCAGCGCTTCGATGGTGCCGTCGGGCAGCCAGCTCTTGAACTTGGCCATCGCTTTTTCGCCGGCGAAGACTTCGTACCAGTGCACCCGCCGTGTGCCGTCGTAGGCCCGTTTCACTGCGGCGTCGAAGACCAGGCGCGCGGCGCGCCAGATATCGGGGCCGGTGCCGTCGCCCTCGATGAATGGAATGATCGGGTTATCCGGGACCACGAACCCGCCGTCACCGAACTCGATCGCCCGACCGTCGGCCGGTATGGCGGTGCTGTCGAGATTGCCCATTGCGCCTCCCCGCACCTAAGATTACCGCGAAACAGGCCGGCTGACACGTTCCGGCCGCGGCCGCTTGCCAGCGGAGATCCTGGGCAGGCGAGGCCGGGCTGAAGCCCGCGCCAACGCAGATGGGGGTCCAGGCGTACTAGTACCCCACCCCATTCAAATCACTGAACTTGTCTTGACTCCGCAGGGTGGATTCCACTAGCATACTTGCAGGAGGAGTGGGCAGATGTCGAGGGCTAGTGTCCTGTGCGGAGCGGTTCGTTGCGTGACTGTGGTGTCCTTGCTGGTGCTCATTCATGCAGTCGCGCACGCCACGGCGGTGAACGTGCCGCTGTTGAATGTGTACAGCACGGGTCAGGGGCCGGAGGGCAGCGTGGATCCGAACTACAGTCTGGTGGGTGTGCTGGGCGTTTATCCGCTGGATCCGCCGCAGTCGGCCTTCATTCCGTTCACGGACGGATTCCCGTTCCCCCCGTGGTACAACTACGGGAACCTGGGGCTGGATTACGTGAAGTGGGTGGCGCCGCAAAACAACTACCACCCACAGGGGCAACGGGGGACCGATCCGGCCGGGGAGTACATCTACCAGACGGGGTTTCAGGTGCAGGCGGGAGTAGACCCTGCGACGGTGGTGTTGTCCGGGGCGATTTCCTCGGACAACTGCACACAGGAGATTCGGCTCAACGGGGTGGTGGTGAGCGGGTTCAGCATGCAGCCGGGAACATGTTTGAACCAGCCGCACTACTTCGAGATTGGGGGGCCGGACGCGGAGTGGGCGACGCTGCCGCCGGGGGCCACCAACGTGCTGTACCTGCATACGACGGCGTTTGGGCTGGGCCCGAACACGATTGAGTTCAAGGTGCGCAACAACTCCGACACCCCGCCGAACCCGACCGGGCTGGCGGTGTGGCTGCAAGGCGAAGGCATGTGGGTGCCGGAGGCCTCCACAGCCGGTCTGGCGCTGCTGGGACTGGCGGCGCTGGCGCTGGCCCGCCGCAAGCGCGCCGCCTGAGTCGCGCGCACGATTTCCTTTTCGAGTATTCCCGATTCCTTCGGAGTGTTGCTGCGCTACGGGCGTCTGAGACTGCGGGAGCCGTCGCAGGCGGGCCTGCATCCGACGGTGCGCCTGAGCCCGATCTTCTCACACGCCTTCGGCTGCGGCTTGCGCGCGGCCTCCTGCTCGTCGGCGATCTCGGCGAAGCCGAAGCCGCGAGCCTCGCCGGAGAACCGGTCACGCATGATGTTCACGCCATTGACCGCCACGCCGGCCTCGCTGAACCAACTCTCCAGATCCGCCTCGGTCGCCTTGAAGGGGAGATTTCCGACATAGAGCCGCATGAACTCTGACTCCTTTCGCACCCGCGGAGGCGCGGCTCCGGGGCTCAAGATAAAGCTGGCGGGGACATCTCCACGGCCGCGGGCAGGCTCATGCCGCTGGCACAGATAGGGCGCCTCGGACACTCCCAGCCATTCGCCAACATTCTCGCACACTACGGCGTCAAAGCGGGGTGAGTACCCCTGCATTGGCGGGTGCGCCGCGGGGAAACCCCTGACTCGCGCGGGGCCGGGCGCACACGCGCATGGGCGCCGGCAGCTTGCGCGCGGCTGGAAAGCAGCTTGACAGATGGCAACCTATCCCCGACAATCATCTTTAGCTGAAATGGTTTACGGCCGCCGAGCCGGAGAGGCCCAAAACAAGATGCAGGGTTCATGTTTCTAGGAATGCGCCGACAGGTTCTGCTTCGTTGCCTGCACCTGGCAATTGCCCTGCTCGTCCTGGCCGGGCTCAGCTTTGCCGCTTCGACCTCCCGGAAGCCCCAGCATCCCAAGCCCTCTTCGCGCCGGACGTCCACCGCGGCCCAGAGGATCGAGACGGCGCACAGGAGGAGCATCTCGCGGCGCATGCGGGGCGGGCGCCGTCCTTCCTTCCGCAGGCGCTGGACGGAGCCGACTTACGCGGACTCCACGATCGGCGACCGCGTGGACGGCGACGATCTGGTGGTCCGCCGCGCGGCAGTCGAGGCGCTGGGACCTTACAACGGCACGGTCCTGGCGGTCGATGCCAACACCGGCCGCATCCTGACGATGGTGAATCAGAAGCTGGCGTTGCAGAGCGGGTTCCAGCCGTGTTCGACCGTGAAGATCGCGGTGGCGCTGGCGGCCTTGAGCGAGGGCCTGATCGACCGTGCGACCCCGGTCCGGCTGTATGGGCGCAGGCGCATGGACCTGACGCAGGCGCTGGCGGTTTCCAACAACTACTACTTCGCCAACCTGGGCGTGAAGCTGGGTTACGAGAAGTGGGCCTACTATGCCCGGCTGTTCGGTTTGGGCGAGCCGGCCGGCCTGGGCATTCAGGGCGAGGAGCCGGGCTATTTCGCCGCTCAGCCGCCTTCGAGCGGCCTGGGGATGATGACGAGCTTCGGCGATGGCATCCGGCAGACGCCGCTCGGGCTGGCGGCGCTGCTCGGCGCCGTCGCCAACGGCGGCACGCTCCACTATCTCCAGTATCCGCAGAACGCCAGGGAGATCGCGCAGTTCGTGCCGCAGGTGAAGCGCCGTCTGGACATCGCGCCGTACCTGCCGCAGATCAGGCCCGGGCTGACGGCAGCAGTCGAGTTCGGCACGGCGCGCCGCGCGGCCTACGACCCCGAGGCGCCGGTGTGCGGCAAGACCGGCACCTGCACGGGCGGCACCACGCACCTGGGCTGGTTTGGCGCCTTCAACGACTTCGGCCAGAGCAAGCTCGTACTGGTGGTGCTCCTGACAGGCGGCCGCGGCGTGAGCGGCCCGCAAGCGTCGGGCATCGCCGGCTCGATCTACCGCAAGCTTGAGGAGAGCGGCTACTTCGGCAAGCGGCCGGTGTTCTCGCCGGCCGTCCTGATGGCGCGGTAGGCGTCGATCGCGCGGCGGCGGCGCGCCGCGGCACCCGCCACGAGGGCAACGGCTCGCTTCTCCTTGTGGACGAAACCCCTCTGAATCCTATGCTTGCGCGGGCTTCGTGAACACCCGCTCGGCCATGGCGTGGACCAGACTGGG
>JBEKLW010000386.1:0-3551 GCA_050008815.1 Bryobacteraceae bacterium | reverse complement strand
TGATATGTCTTGGTGGTCACGCATTGCCAATGTACTTCGCCCCGATCGTTTGAGCCGCGAGATCGACGAAGAACTCCAGCTCCATATCGAGGAAGCCATCGCGCAGGGCCGCGACCCGGCGGAAGCGCGGAGAGCGCTTGGCTCGGCGCTGCGCCTGCGCGAAGAGAGCCGTGACCTTCGGCTTGTCGCCTGGCTCGATTCGCTGCGCGCCGACGCCATCTTCGGCTGGCGGCAGGTCATGAAGAATAAGGCGACTTCCGCCGCGGCGATCCTGTCGTTGGCTCTCGGCATCGGGGCGTGCACCTCGGCGTTCCGCTTGATCGACGCCCTGCTGCTACGGCCCTTGCCGGTGTCGGAGCCGGAACAGTTGTACGCCCTGGCTCGCCAAGGAATCGATTTTGATGGAAAGGTCCGAACCGGTGACAGTTGGGCGTATCCCGCGTTCCGACTGATGCGCGCCGCGGTGAAGGATCAAGCCGAGTTGATCGCTCTCTCGTATTCCGAACGGACGGATCTGACCTACGGCTCAGACGCGGAGACGGAAAAAGCATACCGCCAGTACGTTTCCGGGTGGATGTTCAACTCTTTTGGACTTCGGCCCGCCGCAGGACGGCTATTCACCGAAAGCGACGATTTGAAGCCCGGCGCGCACCCGTACGCCGTGCTGTCGTACGACTATTGGACAAGCCGCTTCGGACGAGATCCGAAGGTGATCGGACGCACATTCCGAATCGGCAACGACCTCTACGAAATAATTGGTGTCGGCCCGGAACGCTTCACCGGCACCGAGCCCGGCACGGTAATCGACATCTTCATTCCCACCATGATGCATCCCGCGGTCCAACGTTCAGACGTGTCCTGGATCCGGACGTTGGCACGGGTGAAGCCCGGAGTAGCCTTGGAACCTCTTCGCGCCAAGCTGGGCGCAATCTCTCGCGCCTTCGAAGAAGATAGGTCAAAAGGCTTCGGCAATAAACAACTTGCTGAGTTCCTCCTCAGCCTGAGACTATTCCTGGAGCCTGCGGCGGCGGGCATTTCCGATCTCCAGAATGACTACCGGGCTTCGCTCGTGGCGCTCGGTGTGCTCGTGGGGCTAGTGCTGCTGATTGCCTGCGCCAACGTCGCCAACCTGATGACGGCGCAGGCGGCGTCACGGGCGCGCGAGATGGCGCTACGCGTCTCGATTGGCGCCGGACGCGCACGTTTGGTGCAACTGGTGCTGGTCGAAAGCGCCTGGCTGGCCTTCCTCTCCGCCGCCCTCGGCGGGGTCTTTGCCTGGTGGTCCGCGCCGCTCGTGGTCAGCATGATCAATCCACCCCACAATCCGGCGCGCCTGTTTCTTCCGGCAGACTGGCGGGTGCTGGGGTTCGGCCTCCTGCTGACCGTCGGGGTAATGTTGCTGTTCGGTCTGGCGCCCGCGCTACGCGCTTCGGCAATCAAGCCGGTGAGCGCGCTCAAAGGCGGAGAAGACCCACACTCTCGGCGCCGCCTGATGCACGCGCTCATCGCGGTGCAGACGGCCTTCTGTTTTCTGGTGCTTTTCGTTGCCGGCCTGTTCGTGGCTACCTTTCAGCGGTTGTCGAACCGGCCCACGGGCTTCTCCCTGGAACGGATTCTCACTCTCGAAACGGTCACGGTGAGCCCACAGCCGCCGGCCTTCTGGGATCAGGTGGCGGAACATCTGCGCACGGTGCCAGGTGTGGAAACGGTGGGGCTGGCCAATTCGGTGCTGCTGGGCGGGTGGAGCTGGAGCAATTTCATTTCGGTCAATGGCGCGCCTCCCAACAATGTTCTGGCTTACTTGCTGCAGGCCTCGCCGGGATGGATTGACGCGATGAAGATTCCCCTCATCGACGGCAGAGACTTCCGTCCCGCCGACACGTATCCCGGTTTCGCGATCGTTAACCGGACCTTTGCGAAGAGCTATTTCAACGGTGTGGATCCCGTCGGAAAGTCGTTCGAGGTTGTGTTCAGTGGAAGCACGCGCCTTCGCTTTGAATGCGTGGGCTTGGTTGGGGATGTGACTTACCGCGACATTCGCGGGCCCATCTTGCCCCAAGCCTATTTCCCATTTCACTCGATCGATGCCAAGGGTGCATTGCAGCCGATAGAACAGGGGACGTTCATCGTGCGCACGTCCAGAGCGAACCCACTCGCGCTGGCGTCCACCCTGCGCCGGGAAGTGCCGCGCGCGCGGCCCGAATTCCGCGTCAGCAACATCCGCACCCAGACGGAGATTAATCAGTCGCACACCGTCCGCGAGCGGCTGCTGGCACGACTAGCGTTCTTTTTTGGGGTGGTTGCGTTACTGCTGGCGGGGATTGGCCTCTATGGAGTGCTCGACTACTCCGTGCTCCAACGGCGGCGCGAAATCGGCATTCGCATGGCGCTGGGCGCCCAAGCCGGCGACATCGCCCGGCGAGTGACCGTGGATGTTTTCTCCATGGTGCTTGGCGGAGCGCTCGCTGGTCTGGCGCTCGGCTTCGCGGCGGCGCGATATGTCCAGACGCTGCTCTACCAAGTGAAGCCGACCGATCCGAGTATGATGGCGCTTCCCGCACTGACCATTCTCGCGGCGGCCTTACTGGCCGCGCTGCCGCCGGTGATCCGCGCCGTGCGAATCGACCCGGCCAAAACGCTGCGCACTGAGTAGGCACCCGCTCCAGCGTGCGCGCCGCCTGGTCCCTGACGGACGGGTCGTTCTGCATGTGCGCATCCGGATACGCGCCGGGGGGCGGTCAGTATTGCTGTTGGGGCCGAGCACTGGCAAACCGAGACCCTGGGGCAACGTGCGCTCTTGCAATACAAAGATCGTTGTGCCCTCGAACTTTTTCAGCTCGTCGACCAACACGTCTTTTGATTACTTGCAGCGCTTGGCTGGCCTGCTACTTGGCAAGGCATTTGTGCGCGAAACGCCTTCACATGGAGAAGAATTCCAGATCACTGATTTACCGTCGGGGAGGGCGGATCAACTGCAAAGACGGATTGGGAATGAAAAACGCCCTTTGCGGACACTGAAGCGATACACCCGGCATAAGTGTTGGGAAATCTCCTTGTCACCACTGAACTGGGCATCGCCCAGGACCGCCGGTGGCGCCCCGATGCATCGGGGCGCCCCAACGCTCCGTCATCTGCGCAGAGTGAGGCTAGCCACGCATTGCGACGGTGCTTGGACGATTTGCGAGACCAGAATGGGGTAGACACCCAGTAGCATGCTTGCTAGGCTATATAGGACATGGGCAGTCTCATCGCCAATCCCCTCGAGTCAAGATCAACAGATGGCCCTTTGTGTACCGGCCTTCAATCTGTTTCTTCCGATGCTGAATCCCGGCTGAGGCAAGGTGGTGAACCATGAAGGTCAGACTTTGGGGTGTGCGTGGTACAACGCCGACCCCGGAAAGAGGGAATGGGCGGTACGGCGGCAATACGTCGTGCGTCGAGGTCAGGCTCGACAACGACACCCTCATCATCCTGGATTGTGGCAGCGGGCTGAGGGCGCTGGGCAAGAGCATCGTCCGCGAATTCGCTGACAGGACGGTCCAGGCTTATAT
>JBEKLW010000385.1:0-3553 GCA_050008815.1 Bryobacteraceae bacterium | reverse complement strand
CGGGCGGCAAGGTGCGGGTGGTGGCGATCAATGCGGGAAACGCCAACTGCGCCGCGGGGCAGGCTGGGCTCGATGCCGCGCACATGGGCCCATGAGGCGGCGGACGAATATCTGGGCGAGGTGCGCGAGCGCGATTCGGTTTACGCGCGCGAAGGGCTCGGCCTTCTCCACGTACAAGCGATGAACGACCTTGCCCTCGGGCCCGGTCTGGTGGATCAGCCGCACCGGGAAGTCCGCGGCGCGGAACAGCGGCCAGCTCTCGCGCGCGGCGCGGTTCAGCGTCCGCGAGCCGCGGCTGCCGCCGGTAATGAGCACGGTCAGCGTCTCCTCGCGCGGCTTGGGCGGGAGAGCGAAGAACTCCTCCCGCACCGGCACGCCGGCCACCTCGGCCTTGCCGGCCGGGAACCAGCGCGCCGCCGCCTCGAACTGGATGAGCGCGCGCACCGCGATCCGGCCCATCCAGCGGTTGGTGATTCCCGGCACTGCGTTTGGCTCCAGCAGCACCATCGGCACCCGCCGCGCCGCGGCGGCCAGCACCACCGGGCCGGCCGCGTATCCTCCCAGGCTGAACACCGCCGCCGGCCGCCACCGGCCCAGCGCCGCGGCCACCTGCGCCGTGCGGATGGGCAACCAGACCAGCGTCCGGGGCGCTTGGGCCAGCCCCACCCGCTTCAAGCCGCCAATCTGGACGAACTCGATCGCGAAGCCCGCTTCGGGCACCAGCTTCGCTTCCAGGCCGGCGCGCGTGCCGACGAAGAGGACCTCGTGCCCGCGGCGCCTCAACTCCCGCGCCACCGCCAGGGCGGGCAGGACGTGCCCGCCCGTGCCTCCGCCCGCCATCAGGAACAGCATCGTTCTTAGCCCGTCTGCTCGCTGACGCTCAGCAGCAAGCCCATCGAGATCAGCGTGCTCAACAGCGAGCTGCCGCCGTAGCTGATCATCGGCAGGGGTATCCCCTTGGTCGGCGCCAGGCCCAGCACCACGCTCATGTTGATCAGGCCCTGCACCACGATCATGGTGGTGACGCCCAGCGCCAGGTAGCGGCCGAAATCGTCCGGAGCGTGGCGAACCAGCCGCAGGCCGCGCCATAGGATCACCAGAAAGATGCCCACCAGCGCGCTCGATCCAGCCAGGCCGAGCTCCTCGCCCACGACCGCGTAAATGAAGTCCGTGTGCGCTTCCGGAAGGTAGAGCAGCTTCTGCCGGCCCTCCATCAGGCCCCGGCCCGTGACCGCGCCGCTGCCCACCGCGATCTCCGACTGCCGCACATGGTAGCCGGGATCGCGGTTGTAAGATGCCCGCTTCAGATAGTCCTTGATTTTGTCGCCCCAGGGTACGTGGTCCAGCGCCGAGTAGCTCGGGTTCACGAACCCGAAAACGCGCACCACCCGGTAGGGTTTCAGCGCCACGGCGAGCAGGATGCCGAGCGCACCGACCAGCATGACGATCCGCACGTACTTCCAGTCCAGTCCGGCGACGTAGAAGACCACCGCGGCCGTAATCACCAGGACCACGGCCGTCCCCAGGTCGGCCAGCACCACCCAGACCGCCATCGCGCCCACCGTGAGCAGCCCGCCCAGCAGCGTGCGCCGGTTGTTGATGATGCGGACGCGGTCGGCGACGAAGAACGCCAGGAACAGGATCAGCGCCGGTTTGGCGAACTCCGAGGGCTGGATGCTGATCCAGGGCCCCAGCTTCAGCCAGCGGTGCGCGTGGCTATCGAGGAAGTAGACCAGGATCAGAAGCGGGAGCACGGCCAGGATGGCCCCGAAGGCCCACCGCTGGCTGTTGAACCGGCGGTAGTCCATCCGCTTCAGCCACATCATCGCCGCGAACGCCGCCACGGCCCACGCCGCCTGGCGCACCAGAAAGTACGCACTCCAATTGCGCGGCGGCTGCTGGGCCATGAACGAGGAGGCGCTGTAGACCATCACCAACCCGAAGCACACCATCCCCACCGTCACCCAGAACAGCACCCAATCGGTCTTCACGCGCTGCGCCATGTGAGATCAGCCCTCGGGGCGGTATTGAATCACTTCGGCTTCAGACCTCCCACCAACTCTTTGAACACTCTCCCCCGGTGCTCGTAGCTCTGGAACTGGTCGAAGCTGGCGCAGGCCGGCGCCAGCAGGATGGTGTCGCCCGGCAGCGCCTCGGAGTAAGCCCGGCCGACGGCCTCGGTGATGGTGCCGGCGTCGATCAGCCGCACCTGGCCGGCAAGCTGCGAGCGGATCTTCGCCGCCGCCGCTCCCACCAGCAGCGCGGCCCGCGCCTTCCCGGCCAGCCGCCCGGCCAGCGGGGTGTAGTCGCTGCCCTTGTCCTTGCCGCCCAGAATGATCCACAGTGGCCCCCCGAAGGCCTCGACGGACTTCAGGGCCGCGTCCACGTTGGTGGCCTTCGAGTCGTTGTAGAAGTCGATCCCGCTCACCCGGCGCACGAACTCGATGCGGTGCTCGACGCCGGGGAAGGTCCGGACCGCGGCGGCGATTCCCTCGAGCGGGGCGCCGGCCAGGTGCGCCGCGCCGGCCGCCGCCATGACGTTCTCGACGTTGTGCCGCCCGCGCAGCGGGATGTCGGCGATCTCCAGGAACGGCTGGCCGTCGTGGCAGACCTGTCTCTGATTCGCGCGGATGCCGGCGCCGGCCGCGCCCGCCGAGCTGAACCACAGCAGGCTGGCGCGCGTGCGGCGCGCATAGTCGCGGCAGATGGCGTCGTCCAGGTTGAGCACCGCGAAATCGCCCCGCTCCTGCGTCTCGAACAGCCGCGCCTTGGCGCCGGCGTAGTTCTCGAAGGTGCGATGCCGGTCCAGGTGGTCCGGCGTCACGTTGAGGCACACCGCGATGCGGGCGCGGAAGCGCTCGATGGTCTCTAGTTGGAAGCTGGAGAGCTCCAGCACGTTCCACTGACCGGCTCGCGAGCTGGCGATCATCCCCGTCACCGGTTTGCCGATATTGCCGCCCACCTGCGCGGGGATGCCGCACTGGGCCAGGACGTGGCCGATCAGCGCGGTGGTGGTCGTCTTTCCGTTCGCCCCGGTGATTCCGATGGTCGGGCCCTTGAGGAAGCGGCCGGCCAGCTCCACGTCGCCGAGGACCGGGACGCCGCGCGCCCGGGCGGCCTCCAGCTCGGGCAGGTCCGCCGGAACGCCGGGCGCAATGACGATGACGCCGGCGTCCTCGAACGCTTCCGGCGACTGCGGCTGGAAAGGCACTCCCAGCCGCTCCAGCGCCTCGCGGGCCTGGGGGAGTTCCTCGAGCGCCTTGGCGTCCACCGCGCGCACGCGCGCGCCCCGGCTTGCCAGGAACCCGACGGCGGCCAGCCCGGACTGCGCCAGGCCCACGACCACGATGTTGCGGCCTTCAAAATCCAAGGTCAGAACCTCAAAACCTCCGCTCCCTTACGGTCGCGGCTCAGTTGCGTTTACCTCAGCTTGAGCGTGGTCAGCGCGAACAGCGCCATCACCAGGCCGGCGATCCAGAACCGGACGATGATCCTCGATTCGTCCCAGCCCAGCGCCTCGAAGTGATGGTGAAGCGGCGCCATCTTGAAAATG
>JBEKLW010000384.1:0-3555 GCA_050008815.1 Bryobacteraceae bacterium | reverse complement strand
CGCTTCCGCGTTGCTTCTTGAATTCCTTTATCGGTCACTTCGGAAAATCGGATTGCTCGCTGCCCCATGCGGAACGCCTCCATGACGCTGGTACCGCGCGGCGCCAGTTCCAGCAGGCGCTCGTTGGGGATCGTGATCACGGTATCCACGTTCTGGGCGAGTTTATTGAGGCCCTCTTCGGCCTGCCGGAGACGCCGCAGGCCTTCGAAGGCGAAGGGCGTGGTGACGACGGCGATGGTGAGAGCATCCATCTGCTTCGCCATGGCGGCAACCACCGGTGCCGCGCCGGTGCCCGTTCCGCTGCCGAGGCCGGCCGTCACAAACACTATGTCGGCGCCCTGGAGAATCTCGACGATGCGCTCGGTATCCTCGAGCGCGGCCTGGCGGCCGACCTCCGGATCGGCCCCGGCGCCGCGGCCGCGGGTGATCTTGCAGCCGATGGGGAGCTTGTTGGGCACCGGCGAGGCCCGCAGCGCCTGAACGTCGGTGTTGAGCACGTAGAACTCGGCGCCGTCCAAACCGGCGTTCATCATGTGGGCCACCGCGTTGGAGCCGCCGCCGCCGACGCCCACCACCTTGATCTTCGCGGTCGGGCGGGCTTCCTCCTGCATCTCGTACTTCAAGTCGTCCGTCTTCGGGTCAATCAGAGTCACAATGCCTCCCCGCGGCCGCCAGGCCTCCCGGCGCGGCTACTTGAAGACTCCGGCAAAGAGCCGCGTCTTGCGGCGGTCGAGCTCGGCGCGGAGCTTCAGCCGCGCCGAATACATGGCCAGACCCGCCGCCGTCGTCCATTCGGGCGTACAGATATCTTCGGCCCAGTCGAGGATGCCGGCGGGCAGCCCGAGCCGGGCCTGGCATCCGAGAATGCGCTCGGCCAGGTCACACATGCCGTGCAGGCGCGAGCCGCCGCCGGCCAGGACACAGCCGAGCATCATGTCCGTCATGCCGATGAGCTCGATGTCGCGCTGGACCCACCCGAACAGCTCTACCGCCCGCGCCTCCAGAATGCGGTTCAACTCGCCCCGGGTGGCCTCCCGCGGGCCGCGGTCGGGCGTCGATGGCAGCTCGATGAGGCTATGGTCGGCGGTCAGGCCGAGCATGGCGCAGCCGTGCTGCTCCTTGATCCAGGTGGCGTCCTCGAGGCTGAGCTTCAGCACGTGCGCCACGTCTAGCGTGAAGTGGTCCGCGCAGACCGGCAGGCTGGTCGAGTAGAGCAGCGAGTCGCCGCAGTAGATGGCCGCTTCGGTGGAGTGCGCGCCAATGTCGATGACCACGACGCTCTCGTCGCGGCGCTCCGGTATCCCCGAGGCGTAGGCGGCGGCGATGGCCTCGAACACGGTCTCCTCCACCACCAGGTGCGCCTCGTTGGCCGCGCCCACCAGGCCGTAGTGTTCCTGGGCCGAGCCCGTCACCAGGTGGACGTAGACTTCCAGCCGCGAGCCGATCACCCCGCGCGGGTTGCGGTGGCCGGGCCGGCCGTCCACGCGAAAATCCTGCGGGAACAGGTGCAGCACCAGCTCGTCTTCCTGGAGCTGCACGTGCGAGGCGCGATCCACCACCAAGTTGACGTCGTCCTGCTCGAGCTCGCGCGGGAAGCCGATCTCGAAGCCGCCGCGCGCTTTCGAGCTGGCGATGCTGCCGCCGCCGATGCCGAAGACCGCCGATTCGATCTGCGACTGGGCGCGGGATTCGGCCTCGCGCACCGCGTGCAGGATCGAATCCGTCACGGCCTTCCGGTCCGTGATCCGCCCGCGCTTCCAGCCCTGCGACCGGGCCTCGCCGAAGCCCAGCAGCCGCACGCAGGCGTTCTCCAGCAGCAGGATGACGCAGCGCGTCCGGGCGCTGCCCGCGTCCACTCCCGCCGCCAGTACCGGTTTAGCGTGCATGACTGTCCCCATCCTCGGCCGTGAAGTAGCTATCCAGCCGGAGATCGAACGTGCGGGCGTTCGGCAGATGGCGGCTGATGGCGGAGTAGTTCCGCAGGAAGCTCTGCAATCGGGCCAGGTAGTCGCGGCTGCCGAGCCGGAGCCGCACCGTGCGTCCCTGCACCACCTGCGTCACCACCAGGTCATCCGCGTCGCTCGCGTCGATCTCCGAGATCTGGGTGGCGTAGGGCTGCAGCTCGCGGACCAGCTCGCTCACCCGGCCCATGCGGGCGCGGCGCGCCGCCGCGGGCTGCTCGCGGGTAATGCCGTGGAGCACCGGCAGGCTGAGCTGAGCCCGTGCCGGCGGCCGCAGGATTACGCCCTCCTCGTCGACCAGCGCGGTTTCGAGCGGCCCCCGCGCGCCCGCGGCCGGCAGGACCAGGAAGGCCACCGGCTGGCGCTCGACGAGGCGGACCGCAATGCCGTTGGGCCACCGCCGCGAGACGGCCGCATCGCGCACCCAGTCGATCTCCAGCAGGCTCCGGCGGCGCTCCGCCAGCGGCACCAGGTAGATGCTGCGGCCGAAATCCCGGGCGAAGACGCGCATGACCTCCAGGCGCGGCGCGTGGACCGCGCCTTCGACGGTGAAGTTCGGGTTCGCCGCCGCCTCCGGGCCGCCCGGCAGGATGAAATGCGGGTCGCTGGCCAGGAACTGATCGATGTGATAGGGAATGAACGCAGCGGCGGCGATGACCACCAGCCCGCCGCCCCACCGCAGCAGCCGGCGCAGCCGGCTACGCGCCGGCGCGGGGCCCGAGCGGGGTCCGGCGCGCCGGGGCGATGGCGTCTCGGCTACAAACCCGGCCACGGGCGGATCGTCCGCCAGCTCCAGGTCGAGTTGCGCCGTGGATCTTCGGGCCATCTCAGTTTCCCCCGCGCAGCCGTTCCAGGATGCGCTCGCCCGCCTGCCAGACGTTGCCCGCGCCCTGCGTCACGATCAGGTCGCCTTCCCGCGCCGCCTCCAGCACGCTCTCGACGGCGCGCTCGATGGTTCCCACGTATTCCACCGAGTGGTGTCCGAAGCTGCGGACGCGCTCGGCGAGCGCCTCGGCGGTCACGCCTTGGATGGGCTTCTCCGAAGCGGCGTAGACGTCCAGCAGGAACACCGAGTCCGCCTGGTAGAAGCAACGCCCGAAATCGTCCATCAGGTGCTGCGTGCGCGAGTAGCGGTGCGGTTGGAAGATCACCAGGATGCGCTCATAGCGGCACTGCCGCGCCGCCGCCAGCGTCGCGCGGATCTCGGCCGGGTGGTGGCCGTAGTCGTCCACCACGGTAATGCCGCGCTCCTGGCCCTTGATCTGAAACCGGCGCTCCGGTCCAATGAAGTCCGCCAGCGCCTGCCGCGCCGCTTCCAGCGGCACCTCCAGCTCGCGCGCCATGGCGATGGCCGCCGCCGCGTTGAGCACGTTGTGCGCCCCGGGCACGCGCAGCCGGAACTCGCCCAGGTCCTCGCCGCGCGCCTGCAACCGGAAGACGCTCGACAGGTGGCCGGGCGCGCACTCCAGCACCTGGACGTCGGCCTGGGTCCGGGTGCCGTAGGTGATGGTGCGGCGCCGGACCGCGGGCAGGATCCGCTGGATGTTCTCGTCGTCCAGGCACAGCACCGCCGCGCCGTAGAACGGCACGCGGT
>JBEKLW010000383.1:0-3569 GCA_050008815.1 Bryobacteraceae bacterium | reverse complement strand
CAAGCCGTAGCTGCCGCGGTTGGAACCCCGTCCCGCCTCCGCGCTAGCGGCCAGAGCGTGGGGCGGGCGGCCACGCCCGCGCGGGACGGCCACGTCCCGCCAGAGCGCCCTGGGATCAGACGCCGCACCCGTGCGTCTACTGCCTGCGCAAGCGGTGGTCGCCTGTCTCCGGCAGCCGGATCACCTCGCACAGCTCGAACAGCCGTGAGCGGGCGCGCTCGCCGATTCGCTCGGCCAGCGTGATGCGGTACTCGACGTGCTGTACGCCCGGGGTGCGTTGCACGACCGTGTAGCCGGCGTCCGGGTCCACCAGGTTCGTGGTCACGATCAGCGGCATGCGGTGGTTGGAGCGGTGCGTCACGATGGCCGTCACCGTGTCCTCGATCCAGCTCATCACCCGATGCGAGCCCAGGTCGTCCAGCAACAGAACCGGGACCTCCAGGCAGCTCTGGTAGGCCGCGCGGTCGCTCGCGCCGGCCTCGGCGTCGTATCCCGAGCGGATCCGCTCCAGCAGGTTGATGTAGTCGAAGAACAGGCCCTCGAAGCCGCGCGCCAGCAGCTTGCGGAGCACGGCCACGGCCAGGTGCGTCTTCCCGGTTCCAGTCGGCCCGATGAACAGCAGCCCGGGCTTGGGGACGAACGGAAACTCCTTGGCGTAGGCCGCCGCCCGGACCATCACGGCCTCCAGCGCGCGCGCCGCAATCGGATTGTCAGCCGGCAGGATGAAATTGTCAAAGGAGGCCTCCTGGTAGAGCGGCGGGAGGTTGGCCGAGGCTTCCAGGTCCCGCGGGCTTTCCACCCTGGCGCAGTCGCAGCGCTCGGCCGCCGTGAGCCCGTCGCGCTCGATCACCGTCCAGCCCGAGCCGCCGCACTTCTGGCAAACCATGGTCCCCATTATGCATGAGCCGCGGGACTGGAGTCCCGCCCTACGACCAAGCCGCGTAGGGCGGCTCTCCAGAGCCGCGCGCCAGCCTCCAGGCTGGCGCATCCGCCGGGTGACCGTAGTCCGTCCGCAGTCGCAGGCTCGGCCTGGAGGCCGAGCCGCGGGACTGGAGTCCCGCCCTACGACCAAGCCGCGTAGGGCGGCTCTCCAGAGCCGCGCGCCAGCCTCCAGGCTGGCGCCCAGGCCGGCGTACCCGCCCGCGCGCGGCCTGGATGCCAGGCACCTCCCCCGTCCGGTCCCATGCTATCGTGGCAGACGACGGCCCGCGGGCCTTCTCAGGCGGGGCGCGGGCCAGTTCCACCCATGGGCGCCGAAGGCATTCAGACGTCGTTGAAGCGGCGGGGCCTGCGCCTCACCCGGCAGCGGCGTATCCTGCTCGAGCTCATCGACAAGTCCGGCCACCTGGATGCCGAGCAGCTCTACGATCTGGCGCGCCAGCGCGACCCCAGGATCAACCGCGTCACCGTCTACCGCACGCTGAAGATGCTCAAGCAGGGGCAATTCGTTGACGAGCTCGACCTGATGCACTACGGCGGCGACCAGCACTACTACGAGACGCGGATGAAGCGCGAGCACGCCCACGTGGTCTGCCTGCGATGCGGCCGGGTGCAGGAGTTCTACGGCGCGCCGCTGGCTCACCTCCGCAAGCAGATCGAGACGCGCTTCGGTTTCGAGATTCTGATGGCGCGGACCGAAGTGGGCGGCTACTGCTCGGACTGCCAGACGCTGCGCGCCCGGGAAATGCGCGCGGCCGCGGCCGCCGGGCCGGCGGCTCCGTCCCGGGGCGGGGAAGCCCCCCCGCGAGGCAGGTAGATGGACTCGACGGCGCCCGGACCCGCCCAGCGGCTCACGCCCGCCGCCCTGGTCGTACGCAACCCCTCGGGCGCTCGCAGCCGCGTGCCCATCGCCCGTTTCCCGTTCCGCATCGGCCGCCACGGCGACAACGACCTGGTGTTGCGCGACGGCCGCGCCTCGCGCCATCACTGCGAAATCACCGCCGAGAACGGCGAGTACTACATCGCGGACCTCAAGAGCAGCTACGGCGTGTCCGTCAATGGCCGGCGCGTGTCCCGGCACAAGCTGAGCCACGCCGACCGCATCGAGTTCGGCTTCCCGGATTCCTATCAACTGACCTTCGAGCTGGAAGCTGCGCTGCCCGCCTCGCTCGCCGATACCCCGTCCGCGGGCGCCGGTGGAGCGAGCCTGGCCAAGCTCCGCGCCACGCTCGAGGTTACGCGCGCGCTCCAAACCGCTCTCTCGACCGACGACGTGCTGGCCGCGGTCGTCGAAGCGGCGCTCACCATCACCGGGTGCGAGCGCGGCTTCCTGCTGCTCAGGCACGGCGACGATCTGGAGATCCGCATCGGCCGCTCGCGCTCCGGGCCGCTGGCCAAGAGCGACCTGGGCGTGCCGACGCGCCTGCTGTTCCGCGCCCTCAACCAGCGCAAAGAGTTCCTGTCCATGAACTTCGATCCGGCGGACACCCCCGGCGCGGCCGAGCGCAGCATCTGCGACCTCGGGCTTCGGAGCGTCGTCTGTGTGCCCCTGGTTCGGGTCCGCACGGGCTCCGTGGCCGAAACCACGGCGATGTCTCCCGCCGAGGACACGGTCGGGCTGCTCTACATGGACTCGCGGCTGGAAAACGCCGACCTGTCGGGCGGAAGCCGCGAGCTGCTGACCACGCTGGCGCTGGAAGCTTCCACGGTGCTCGAAAACGCGCGCCTGCTCGAGGAGCAGTGGGCCAGGCAGCGGATGGAGCAGGAGCTGCGGATCGCCCGCCAGATCCAGGAGAGCCTCATGCCGCGGGCGCTGCCCACCTCGGGCTGGTTCCGCGCCGCGGCCTCCAGCATCCCCTCGCTCCAGGTGGGCGGCGACTACGTGGACGTTCGCGAGATCAGCCCGGACTGCTGGGCTGGAATTGTGGCGGACGTCTCGGGGAAAGGGGTCGGCGCGGCCCTGCTGGCCTCGCTTCTTCAGGGCATTTTCCTGGCCGCCCCGTTGACCCGCCTTTCGATGGACGAAATGATGCAACGGATTAACCGTTTCCTCAGCGAGCGGACCGGCGGGGAACAGTACGCCACGGTGTTCTACTGCACCTTCGAGCGTTCCGGTAGCCTGCGCTGGGTGAACGCCGGCCACCCGCCGCCGATCCTGGTGCGCCGCGAGGGCGGCTTGCGGGTTCTGGAGGCGACCGGGACCCCGGTCGGCCTGCTCGCGGAGGCGGCCTATGCCACTGAGGCGACACGCCTGGAGCCCGGGGACGCGCTGGTCATCTACAGCGACGGGCTGAGCGAGTCTCAGAACGCCGCTCGCGAGTTCTTTGGAACCGAGCGGCTGCGCAAAACCGTGGCCGCAAGCGCCGGCCAGGGCTGCCGCCTGCTGCACGCCGCCGTTCGCCGGGCTGCCGAGGAGTTCACCGCCGGAGCCGTGCAGCAAGACGATGCGGCCCTGGTGGTCCTCGAATACCGGCCGGAGTGACAGCGCCTGCTTCACCACGACCGTAGCCTGGGCTGGTGGGGCGGGCGGCTACGCCCGCGCGGGACGGCCACGTCCCGCCTCGGCCGCCCTGCAGCAAGACGATGCGGCCCTGGTGGTCCTCGAATACCGGCCGGAGTGACAGCGCCTC